>CAUZRA010000057.1:0-7129 GCA_963582035.1 Vicinamibacteria bacterium
CAAGAAAGCGTTCGAGTTTTGCACCTGCCAATTCTCTGATTTGGTCTTCTGTATAGTCGACACCGCGTTTATCTTTGATCCTTGCTCGGATCTGCTCCATGATTTGTTCGACGTCGACTCGATCTGACTGAATCTTAAATTCGGACATATTGCTTTTGAAGTCTGTCGTGAGACTGCTTTACTACTTTCTAAGTCTATATTGGTCCGAAGAGAAATAAAGATGGCTCCACTTAGCTGGAGTCTTAGCCAACCTTGGAAAGTAACAAACGAACCGACACCGTACCATGGCGGTTTTAGTAGTGTCAAGAAGTCTAAATTGATGTTCGTTCAATAAAATCAGGCATTCTTATGGATGCTTCGTTCAGGCCATATGGATGTGGCGCCATTTTTGGTTCTAGGATTTGGATATCACCGGCACAGGTGCTTTTACAGGTCGAGAGTGGTTTGTTGCATTGGAAACCAGAAGTGTCGTTGGCGTACGGATTATTCTTGTAAATAAAAACCACGTGGCCCAGCAAGCATTTTTGCTTCTTTGCCACGTGGTTTTAGGTGTTTAAACTTGGAAAAATCTACTCGGGATGCTGGCGTACTTTCTTACGAGCTCTTTTCCGTGCCAAGGCTTGCTTGGCTCTACGTTTGTCGCCTGGTTTTAAATAGAAAGAATGCTTTTTGATGTCTTTAATAATGTCTTCCTGCTGCACTTTTCTTTTAAAGCGGCGGAGCCCGCTTTCGATCGATTCGCCTTCTTGTATTCTTACTTCAGCCATGCGCGAATTCACCTCCCTTCGCGCATACGTGCACGAGTGGTACTGTGCTACTCTATGGCCTCTTTAAGAGGCCAGAACCGTTCATTTTAGGTTAACGTCGCCATTCCGTCAAACTGAGGCCAGACGTTTTTAAATAGCCGATTGCCAGTTGTTATACTTACCTAAGTCTTTTCTTTATAACTAATTAGATAGAAAATGAAAATCTTGGTTATTGGTAATGGCGCCCGCGAGCACGCGCTTGTTAAGAAACTTATTGGTGAGTCTTTCGTTGATGGCGTCATCTGTGCACCTGGAAACGCCGGTATAGAACGCGAACATTCGACACGCGTCGTTCCTCTGAATATTTCTGATGCGGAGGCCATTCTGTCGGTTGCTGAGGCCGAAGCCGTAGATATGACAGTCGTTGGTCCAGAATTACCTCTTGCTAACGGGGTTGCGGATCTGTTTTTGACCCATGGTCGATTCCTTTTCGGACCGACGAAGTCAGCTGCACGACTTGAGTCGAGCAAATCTTTTGCGAAGTTGTTTATGGCTCGTCACGGTATTCCTACGGCAAGTTTTGAAATCTGTCAGAACTATGAACAGGCTCTCGATCTAATTCGTGGTGACCGCTTTGGAGCGTCGGTTGTTATCAAAGCGGACGGTCTTGCGGCTGGAAAAGGCGTTACCGTTGCGGAGGATAAGAAAACAGCAGAATCAGCAATACGAGACGCTATGGTTGAACGGCGCTTTGGTGATGCGGGTACGAGCCTCGTTCTTGAGGAATGCCTGACGGGTCCAGAGGTGTCTTACTTCGTGATCACAGATGGGACTCGATTTATTTCACTTCCGCCGGCGCAGGATCATAAGCGAGCTTTCGATAATGATGCGGGGCCGAACACCGGAGGTATGGGGGCTTTTGCTCCGAGTCCTCTTTTGACATCCGAATTAGAGCAGTTTGTGATCAGCGATATTGTTGAGCCCACGATTGAAGGGATGCGCCAGGAAGGCCACGAATATAGAGGGGTTTTGTACGTGGGCTTAATGTTGACAGATGGAGGGCCGAAGGTCATCGAATTTAATGTTCGTTTTGGTGACCCGGAAGCTCAGATTGTGCTGCCTATGGTTGAAAGTGAACTTGGACCGGTAATGTTAGCCGCTGCAAAGGGTGACCTCGGGCAAGTAGATTGGCGGGTTAGCTCCGAACCACATGTTGGGGTCGTGATGGTTTCTGGGGGCTACCCTGGGAAACACGAAACGGGTTTTCCTATTAAAGGAATCGATGCGGCAGAGGAAGTTTTTGGGGTGCAAGTTATTCATGCTGGCACTGTGATTAAAGATGAAGACACTCTGACCAACGGGGGACGCGTTCTAACCGTCGTTGCCAATGGCTCAAGTTTCACGTCAGCGATCGACCGTGCGTACGAAGGGGTCGAGCGCATTTCTTTTAAAGGAAGCTACGTTCGACGGGATATTGGGAAGAAGGCGTTATAAGTTCTGGGCGCGTCAGAAAACAGGTGAATTATGGTGAATCGACAAGTTCAAATATTAATGGGGTCAGATTCGGATGCGCCAGTTATGCAACGGTCTGTTGATGTACTTGCACAACTCGGTGTGACCTCTCATATGACGGTTGCGTCAGCTCATAGGTCGCCGGACCGTCTGAAGCGAATCATTGACGAATCCTTGGGTAACGGCGTTCGGGTATTTATTGTTGGTGCTGGTGCAGCTGCGCATCTTGCTGGCGTGGTTGCCGCACACTCGACGTTACCGGTCATTGGCGTGCCGATCGATTCATCGCCGCTTCAGGGATGGGATGCCTTGCTAGCGACGGTCCAAATGCCACCCGGTGTTCCGGTAGCGACAGTGTCAGTTGGAAAAGCTGGTGCAGCGAATGCCGCTGTTCTTGCTGTACAAATCCTTGCGCTATCGGATGCAAATCTGGCGTCGAGATTGGATGATTACAAGAATGGATTGGCTGAAAAAGTCGAGAAGGCAGCTGCTAAGGTCGAAGGCATCTAGTCCTCAAATAACATAACAAGTAGTGCTTTCTGTGTGTGGAGACGGTTTTCAGCCTGGTCAAAGACAACCGACGCGCCGCTGTCCATTACTCCATCTGTTACCTCTTCACCTCTGTGCGCAGGAAGGCAGTGCAGAAAACATGCGTCACGCTTAGCATATGACATCAATTCTTCATTGACTTGATATGGTGCGAAGAGTCTTTTCCTTGCTTCAACTTCTGCTTCTCGCCCCATAGATGTCCACACATCAGTGTAGATAGCGTCGACATTCTTTACAGCGGCTATAGGGTCTCTGAATCTGGTGAGACCAGCACCTTGCTGACCAATACGGTTGACATCTTCGTCCACTCTCGCAGGGAGCTCAAATCCTTCCGGTGATGCGACCCGTACATTAATGCCTAGCATGACAGCTGCTTGAGTAAATGATGTGGCGACATTGTTCCCGTCACCGACGAACGCAACAGTCCGGCCGACCGTATCTCCCCATTGTTCTTTTAGGGTCATGCAATCTGCAATAGCTTGACACGGATGTTCTTCATTACTCAGTGCGTTAATCACTCGGAATGTGTTAGTGGCGAGTGCGAGGTCAGTAATTCTTGATTGTTCGTATGTGCGCACGACCGCTCCGGCGACCCAACGTTCAAGGCTTCGACCGACGTCAGCGAGCGATTCGCGCTTACCGAGGGCTACGTCGGCCGACGGGTCTATGAAGTTTCCTCCGAGTTCTCGAATAGCAATTTCAAACGTTGAACGGGTTCTAAGAGAAGGTTTTTCAAAAAGAAGAGCTATATACGTTCCCTGAAGTGCAGCCGCCGTTGGGGCTTCTTTGCCGAGTGTTCGGTCTCGTTTTAAAGCAGCAGAGAGTAATAAGCTGTGCTCAAGGTCTCCCGGTTCAAAATCGAGAACTGAAAGAAAGCACCTGCCCTCAAGAGGTCCGCCACTTGGCCGTTGAGTAACCGACGGCATGTTGTCCGGTGATTTCACTTTGCCGTCACTCCTACGTTCGATAGTCCGCGTTGATATGTACGTACTCCGCGCTGAAGTCACATGTCCACATCCTAGCGGTGCCAGAACCACCTGTTCCAAGGTCTATCGATAGCTCAACTTCATCGCCCGCTAGGTGTGCCGCTGCCAAGGTTTCCTGTTCGGCCATAACTGTCGCATTGGCGAAGAGTGTTATCGAGCCGATTCGAACTTCTGTTTTGGCTTGATCGAAGGCAACTCCCGATCTTCCCGCAACTGCAACGATTCTTCCCCAGTTCGGGTCTTCTCCGTGAAGAGCAGTCTTGACTAATGGTGAGTTGGCAATAAGGCGTGCAACTCGTTGTGCCTCTTGGTCTGAGGCAGCGCCGGTTACGGTAACAGTTGCTAGTTTTGTCGCACCTTCTCCGCCTCGGACGATTTCTCGTGCCAACCACGAGCAAACGGAATCAAGGCCTAAGACTAGTGCTGTATAGAGGTCGGTGTTTTCCGTTTCAGGAATTGTTACGCCACTGGACCCATTGGCCAGAATAAAAACTGTGTCGTTTGTGGATGACTCACCATCGACGGTGATTGCGTTAAATGTCCGGTTGACTATTTCCTTCAGCGCTCGATTAAGAATTTTGGGTTCAACGGCTGCATCCGTCGTCAGAAACCCCAGCATGGTCGCCATGTTCGGTTCAATCATACCGGCCCCTTTGACCATCCCACCAATAGTAAATACACCTTCTGACGTCTCTACAGAAACGGCATATTCCTTTGGTGAAACATCGGTTGTCATGATGGCTTCAGCCGCTTCAAGGTGTTTCTCCGGCCGTAATTGCTTAACGGCGTTTCGTATTCCTGAACTTACTTTTTGAGTGTCCAAACGCATACCGATTACACCGGTGGAAGCGATCAGCACATGCTGAGGTTCACAGCTAAGCGATAGAGCTGCTTCTGTGACCATTAATTGTGCTGCTCTTATTCCGTCGTCCCCCGTACAGGCGTTCGCACATTTACTATTAACAACAATTGCTCTCGCTTTACCATTTGACAGTGATAGTTGATTTTTCGAGATAACTACCGGTGCAGCGACTGCTCGGTTTGTAGTAAAAACCCCGGCCGCACTGGCCAAGGGGTCCGACACTATCAGTGCCAAATCAAGCCCAGAAGGTTTCAGGCCGCACGCAACTGCTGACGCCTGGTAGCCGTTCGCTGCAGTAATACCACCGGTGACTGCAGTGATAGACGTGGCGTTCATTTAGGTGCTCCCGAGACAGTTGTTAAATCGAGGACAACAGCGTAACGATCGCAACACCGAAACAGTTCGCAGCTCTGGCAATCTATTTCTATCTTAGGCGATACCCATGGGTGTGGAACGATCGAAAAACCGGCCTGTATGAATGGGCGCGGACTGTGAGTAAAAGCACAGAGACGAGGAATATTTAGTGAGAGGGCCTCGTCGATCAATGCTTTCAGCAGGTATGTACCAACGCCTTGTCCTCGTCTTGTGTTTTTGACAACGAGTGAGCGAACTTCTGCGACATTCGAGCTTAGCCGTGTGAGTTCACCACACCCGACTAGTTCCTCAGAATCGACTGCGGCAAAGAAACGCGTTGCATGTTGTTGGACTTCTTCAAGTGAACGTTCAAGTAAATGTCCAGCTACTACATTGCTACTGATAAGTTCATAGATGCTCAGTGCATCATCGAGCGTAGCTGGGCGGATTGCCAGCGTATCCTCGGTTTGCACGGTCTGAAAAGCCATTAAAGTTGTTTCGGTCACGTGACAGCTTTAGTTGTTTATTGTTTGTTTTACGTGTGTCTTTAATAAAACTGAGCCCCAGCGTCTGAAAATGCAGCCCGCAGTCGAATCAAACCATCGTCAATGTCTTCATTACTGATCGTTAATGGCGGAAGCAGTCGCACGACTGTTCCTGCCGTTCGATTGATGAGTAACTTGTGTTCAAGAGCCGTGTTAACTATCTGATCCGCCACTGCTATGTCTACTTCGATGCCGCACATGAGTCCAGCACCACGGACTTCATGAAGCTCATCACTGCTAGAGACAAGTTTTTCAAGCCCGGATCGAAGGCGTTCACCAGCGTTGGCGACACGTTGAATAAGTCCGTCTTCAAGAGCGCTGAGAAATACGAGTGCCGCCTGACACGCTAATGGATTTCCACCGTAGGTGCTGCCATGGTCGCCGTACGACACCGAACTACTAACTTTTTCACTTAGCAACGCTGCGCCAATGGGAATGCCCGCACCGAGAGCTTTACCAAGTGCCATTAGATCGGGTGTAAGACCAAGCATAGAGCTATAAAATGGCTGACCGGTTCGACCTAGTCCACACTGCACTTCATCTGCTATAAGCAGTGTCTGCGTTGTGCTACAGATGTCAGCGAGTGCTTGTGCGGTCTCGGTTGGGATCGGACGTACACCACCTTCGCCTTGAATGGGTTCGACAATGACCGCTGCTGTCTGGTCAGTGACTGCTTTTTTGATTTGATCAATATCGAATGGTGATACAAATCGGATTCCCGGGAGAAGTGGTGAAAATGGGGTCCGGTAGGGTTCCCCGGCCGTTACAGATAGCGAGCCGAAAGTGCGTCCGTGAAACGATCCGTCAAACGCCACAATTCCAGACCTGTTTTTATTACCTTGGCTATACCAATATCGTCGGGCGAACTTAAGGCATGCTTCTACGGCTTCAGTGCCACTATTGCAAAAAAATGTGCGCGTAAGTCCAGATAACTGAGAGAGATGGGAAGCAACTTCGGCTTGAAGCGGATGAAAATAGAGGTTTGAGGTGTGAAGAAGCTCGTGTGCTTGCTTTCCTATGATGTCTGCTAGTTTGGTATGGGCATGACCAAGCGATGCCACTCCGATCCCAGAGAGTAAATCTAAATACTTTTGGCCGTGCTCGTCTATTAGGTGCGAGCCCTGACCGCGGACGAACATTATCGGTATACGTTTGTACACTTGGAGTATATGCTTGGCTTCTTTCGCAATAATTTGTTCAGATAGTGTCGTCATCGTTTGTATTACATCTTTTCGAGCGTAAGAGCCTATTGCGTTAACACTGTTCCGCCAACCATTCGTTCGAATAGTCCACGTCTTGCATTTCTTCCATTGATAATCGCTACTGTACCAACGCCATTTTTTAATGCCTTGCGACAGGCAAGTAACTTGGCGATCATTCCAGCACTTGCAGAACCGTCGTTTATCACACGCGTTATGGAGGTATTGTCCAGTGTGGGTATTGTTTTACCTGAACGCCCCAAGACTCCGTTTGTGCTGCCTGTAATGACAAGTCGGTCTGCCTTGAGTCGACCCGCTAAATGGCTAGCCAATGTATCAGCATTGACGTTATAGAGTTGTCCCTTCGCTCCAGCGC
>CAUZRA010000058.1:0-7128 GCA_963582035.1 Vicinamibacteria bacterium
ACGAGTACGACGGCCTTATTGAGGTAACGAATCAGGAGGCATTTGACCTCTGTCTTCGACTGAATAGGGAGGAAAGTTTGATTGCTGGGCCAAGTTCGGCGATGGCGCTGGCCGGTGCTTTCAAACTGGTACCGGACGAACCAGGCAATGTAGTGGTCGTGATTTTTTGTGACAGTGCTTTCAAATACGCATCATCGGTTGTGAAACACCTTCCGGGCTTGGTTGCCGCAGAAGTTAAGAAAGCTACTCCGAAGAATCCTCTCCTCGACAGTATGGTTGAGAATGTTCGCGGAAATGCAGAGCTCACGGTTGATGTCGATTCGGCGCATGCTGAATTGAATACTGGCAAGCTTTTTGTCGTGGATGTGAGACCTCGGGATCAGTTTGCGGAAGCTCATTTGCCCGATGCTATCAACATGCCACTTGCGGAGATCCAAGAAAACCATCAGGGATTGCCTGAGGACTTTGAGGCGCCGATACTGAGCGTTTGTCAGCGCGGAAATGCATCTCTGTCTGGCCTGCTTTTTCTTAAGTCACTTGGATACCGGAATGTGCGTAGCATCGACGGCGGTACGCTTGCATGGCGTGAAAAGGGATTTAAAACTGTTACAGAGTGAAGGTGCGGACTACTGATGCTTATGTTGCAGTCCGAGGTGGACATGGATATTCGGCGGCATGGCCGAGAGTCGTACCCTGAAGAGTGCTGTGGAGCGTTAATAGGTCGTGATGGTTCTGTTGTTGAGGCTATGCGCCTTCAGAATCTAATGGGGGAAGAGGCTCGTCGGCACTTTTTGGTTGGGCCGGTTGAGTACCAAGTGGCTGAAAAACGAGCTATTGAGATGGGAGGGAAGCTGATGGGCTTTTACCATTCGCACCCTGATCATCCAGCACGTCCGTCACAGAATGATCTTGAACAGGCTTGGCCGACGTTTTTGTATGTCATCTTGGCTGTGCAGAATGGTAAACCAGGCACGATGACTTCATGGCGCTTGCGTGAAGATCGGTCAGCCTTTGAGGAACAAACGGTTGCTGTGACATAAGGCTTTGAAATAAAAGGACAGGATAGGTTAGGCGAGAGATATGGCAATCCAGATACTCATTCCGACGCCGCTGCGCGTCTATACAGATAATCAAGATACGGTTGAAGCGGAAGGTTCTACGGTGGGAGAGCTTCTTGCCAATATGACCGACCAGTACACGGAATTACGAAAGCATCTTTACCGTGAAGACGGTAAGCTCAGGAGTTTCGTGAATATTTATCTTAACGACGATGATATTCGATACCTTGATAAGGAAAAGACACCGGTGACATCGGAGGATACGGTGAGCATCGTTCCGTCGGTTGCAGGTGGGGGATGTTTGTGACGACAGAATCTTCCGTATCACTTAGCAATCAAGAGGTCGAACGTTACAGCCGACATTTGATTATGCCGGAAGTCGGCATGGACGGACAGCTGAAGCTAAAGGCTGCAAGTGTGCTCTGTATTGGAGTCGGAGGTCTCGGGTCTCCTGTGGCAATGTATTTGGCGGCTGCCGGTGTTGGGCGACTTGGTGTCGTTGATTTTGATGTTGTTGACTACAGCAACCTCCAGAGGCAAATCATTCATGGGACGCCAGACGTAGGTCGGTCTAAGCTTGAGTCTGCTCGAGACAAGCTTGTTGCGATCAATCCTGAGGTTACGATCGATATGCACGAGATGGCACTCTCGTCGTCTAATGCTTTTGATGTGCTCGGTGATTACGACATCGTTGTCGATGGTACAGATAATTTCCCGACCCGATATTTGGTGAACGATGCGTGCGTGTTACTGCGTAAGCCGAATGTGTTCGGTAGTATCTTTCGATTTGAAGGTCAGGTATCCGTTTTTGCCACCGAGCAGGGACCGTGTTACCGCTGCTTATATCCTGAACCTCCGCCGCCAGGGTTGGTGCCGAGTTGTGCTGAGGGTGGAGTGTTGGGAATTTTACCAGGCGTCATCGGCACTATTCAGGCCACTGAAACGGTCAAATTAATCATTGGTGTCGGCGAGCCGCTCATCAATCGTTTCATGATTTACGACGCGCTTCTGATGAAGTTTCGCGAACTGAAGTTGCGTCGCGATCCGGATTGTCCGGTTTGTGGTGATAGGCCGACAGTAACTCAATTGATTGATTACGAGCAGTTTTGCGGTGTTACCCTTGGTACTCAGGTTTTAGATGACCCTTTGTCTGGCGATAACGTGACGGTTGAGGAACTAAAAGTCTTTATTGATAATAATGAAGGGGTGTTCGTATTGGACGTTCGTGAGCCACAGGAGCATCAGATTTGTTCCATACCAGGTGCAGTGTTGATACCGCTTGGGGAACTTCCGAACAGAGTTAATGAGCTTGGCGGCCATGAAGATATGGTGGTTCATTGTAAGTCGGGTGTTCGTAGTGCGAAAGCAGTGAAAATTTTGCATGACGCTGGTTTCAAAAAAGCGAAGAATCTCAGTGGCGGTATCCTTCGCTGGATTGATGTTGTCGATCCGTCAATGCCAAAGTACTGAGGGTCAAGGATGTTTGGGTATAGAGGTAAACCTGTCACATAGATAGGTTTGGGTCGACATGAAAGGTTGCTTTGTCCGGCGTTTGATGAAGGAATACAATGGTGGCAGCGCTATACGTTTCTGACGGTGCCTACTAATGCTGCGTTTTTCGAAGAAGGCTGACTACGCTCTTATCGCTCTTAAGGATCTTGCATCCCGACCAGACGGTGCATCGTCCAGTGCGCGTGAGATCGCCAATAAATATGACATCCCGTCCGAGTTGATGGCGAAGGTACTGCAGCGGTTGGCAAAGATGGGTGTTATTGCGTCGCACCACGGAACACGTGGGGGCTATTACTTAGCTCGTTCGGCGCATCAGATTTCTGTCGCCGACATTATCCAAGCGATAGACGGACCATTTCTAGTAACTGCGTGCTCTGATGAAGATGAAACGTGTGACCAATATGCTAAGTGTAATGTGCGTGACCCCCTTTGGCGCCTTAAAGATCTTATTTTGCAATCTCTTTCGTCTTTTACCGTAGATGAACTCGTTTCTGAGGGGCCAACAAGTTCAGGAATAGATAATGATCGAGAACCATCAGCTCTCTCTGTGGTCAGGCGGTCCTCCGAAACGGTAATCACCTCTGTAAGCAACACCGACCGATAACGTGCCGGGTCGTCGTGCCCGCTGAGCTCAACCTCTTAGTTTTTACGACATGTTCCGATGATGAAAAGTGCCTCTGCCATATACATGGATCATCATGCGACAACGCCAACCGACAGCCGCGTATTGGCTCGAATGTTGCCGTTTTTTAATGAGGACTTTGGCAACGCTTCGAGTCGACATCATTCCTTTGGTTGGAAAGCGCGTGACGCTGTTGCGGAAGCCAGACGTCAGGTCGCCGAACTTATTGGTGCGGATCCTCGTGAGATCTGCTTTACGAGTGGTGCGACCGAATCAAATAATCTGGCTATTAAAGGCTTTGTAAGAGGGAGCCAAGAACGTCCGTTGCACTTAGTGACGATGTCGACTGAACATGAGGCCGTGTTAGACCCATGTCGTGAGCTTGAGCGTGAAGGGATCGAAGTCACATACGTGGCGCCACGGAGTGATGGACGGATCGACCTTGATGCATTTCAGGCAGCGCTTAGAGAGGACACACGGTTTGTGTCTGTAATGATGGCGAATAATGAAATTGGTGTCCTGCAGCCGCTTTGTGAACTGGCAAGAATCACAGCTGCTCGTGGAATCGTTCTTCATAGTGACGCCGCGCAAGCCGCCGGCAAGGTGCCAATTGATATTGCGTCGCTTGGTGTAGATCTAATGTCAATAACGGCGCATAAGATGTACGGTCCAAAAGGGGTCGGTGCTCTCTATATACGTCGCCGCCGACCACGACCGAAATTAAAGGCACTGTTTGATGGTGGTGGCCATGAAAGTGGATTGCGCCCTGGCACACTTAATGTGCCGGGTGCCGTGGGCTTTGGTGCTGCCGCAGAAATTTGTCGGCAGGAAATGACCAGTGAGTCCGGTCGAGTTTCTCACTTGCGAAACCGTCTTTTAAAGGGCCTAACTGAACATTTATCTGGTATCACAGTTAATGGATCTATGGAATACCGACTGCCTCACAGCCTCAATGTAAGCTTTGACCGTCTTGAAGGTGAGTCCTTGCTGCTAGGATTGGATGACATAGCAGTGTCATCCGGCGCAGCATGCGCATCTGCTCACCCAAAGCCTTCACATGTATTACAGGCTATTGGTGTATCGGAGGAACTAGCCCGGGCGTCCATTCGATTTGGATTAGGGCGTTCCACTTCTGAAGCACAGGTGGACTACGTTATTGGCAAGATGGTCAGTTTAGTGAATCGATTGCGAGAGATGTCTCCCTACACGTCTCAATAGTCGTTCGAAGCAGATTTTCCGCCCGATGGGGTACACTGATTGTGAAAACGATGATTGAAGTTACCGACGCCGCTGCAAAGCGGATCCGCGAGGCGATGGCAACCGAAGGTGTGGTTGGTGGTGGTTTACGCGTTGGGGTTAAAGCAGGTGGCTGTTCTGGGTTTAGCTATGTGTTTAAGTGGGAGACTGCTGCACGCCCAGACGATGAAGTGTTTGATGTTGGTAACGACATGAAAATTTTTGTTGATAAAAAAAGCTATCAATATTTACAAGGAACTGTTTTAGATTGCGACGCAGAGATGTTGGGACAGTCTTTGATATTTCGTAATCCAAATGCCAAGAGCGAGTGTGGTTGTGGGTTGTCTTTTGATGTGTAGTTTTGACACCAACTGACATTCTCCCAACACTGCAGGTGTTGTCTTGCGGGTCACAGTCGTTCGGTTGTGACCTTATTGATGTCTTCAATTCCATCAGTCGAGACCGATAGATCGCGACGACCATTGGTTGTCGTTTCTAACCGAGAGCCGTACCAGCACACGTACGACCAAGAAAATAAAGTCCAGTGGTCGCCTACAACTGGCGGTGTCGCAGTTGCCCTCGATGCACTTATGCGGGAACGCGGTGGAGTTTGGATTGCACATGGTGCTGGCGATGCTGACCGTGATGTCGTTGATGCAGACGATCGTGTGCTAGTTCCGCCAGACAGGCCGAGCTATACATTGCGTCGTTTGTGGCTAACCGATAAAGAATCGGTTAGTTACTACGATGGTTTTGCAAACGAAGGTCTCTGGCCACTTTGTCATGAGGCGCATGTCCGTCCAGTCTTTCGTACGCGTGATTGGGAAAGTTATCAGCTTGTCAATAAGCGATTTGCAGAGGTTATTGAAACGGAACTTCCCGATTTATCAGCCCCGGTTTTTATTCAGGACTATCACTTGGCGCTAGTGGCAGCCAACGTGCGGAAGTTACAGCCAGGTCTTAAAACCGCACTTTTTTGGCATATACCGTGGCCCAGTCCAGATAGGTTGCGTATGTGTCCATGGCGTCGGGATCTTATTTCTGGACTTCTCGGTAACGACCTTATCGCATTTCAGCTTGACCGAGATCGCAGAAATTTTCTTGTAGCGGCGCGAGAAGAACTTTCCCTAGAGACAACACGAAACACAGTCCGAATTGGTAATCGGATCGTCGCTGTTAAGGCGGTACCTATAGGTGTTGATTATGATCGGATACAACGTATATCACACGACCCTGACTTGGATGTTGAGATAAGTAAGCTTCGGCACGAACTCAACCTCGACACTCCGATTATTGGGATTGGCGTTGATCGATTGGATTACACCAAGGGAGTATTAGAACGACTCGACGCATTAGAACTCCTAATACAACGTCGACCCGACCTCCGCGACAAGATTACTTTTGTTCAGATTGGCGTGCCTTCACGGTCGCGGTTGCCGAGTTACGTAGATGTTGCAGAGGCGATCGATCGCAAGGTTAATGAGATCAATGAAAATTATGGATTGGGGAGGGACCTGATTCGTTATCGAAAATCCGCTCTGAGAATTAGGCGGCTTGTTGCACTGTACCGGCTCGCGAATTTTTGTATTGTGAGTTCATTGCATGACGGGATGAACCTCGTTGCAAAGGAATTTGTTGCCGCTCGTGAGGACGACGATGGGGTACTGATATTAAGTGAAATGGCAGGAGCGGCGCAGCAATTGTCTGACGCTTCCATCATCAACCCGTACGACGTAGAAGGTTTTTCAGTTGCAATTGAGCAAGGCATCGAGATGTCTCGTGACGAGCGGCGTCGCCGTATGCATGCGATGCGTCGTGTCGTCGCAGGAAGAAATATCTTTGGTTGGGCATCGGATATCCTTGAAGATCTTGAACGACTTAATCCTCGCGCGTTACCTCCTGTTCCGGATCGAGTGTCCAGTGATCGAAAACGTTTGAGTGTGACTAGAAAGCGGAAGCCAGTAAAGAATAAATCGTTGTAAATATATGAAAAAAAATTCTTTAAATCACATGCTGCGCCACAGCATGCGGGCATATTACCTTCCTATTTGTGCTGGCTTTCTTCTGGCAGGTAGCGCTTTTATGCCTTGGATACTAATTGGCGACAACGCTCTTGGGGGCGTTCCAAATATTTCAGGATTTTGGGTGTTAGCACTCGCGATTGTTGTAGTCGTGCTCGCTTCACTGAGTGTTATAACGCGTAAGAATTCTCGCCACCCATTGTTAGTCGTCGGGTTGGCGGCATTTGCGATTATCCTGCTAAGTGAGCAGTGGATGCAGCGGGCTGCTGTTGATCAAATATGGGCGCAGGAGCAGGCTGTTTCGATTGTGCAAGGGGAACAAGCGGAAATTAAAATACCAGCGACTTCAATGGCAGGAGGTGGATATCTTGCGCTTGTTTCTTCGGCGATCATTATTCTGTTTGGACTGACAATTGTTGTTAGGAAAGTTCCAAGTCCCTATGCTGTTTCCGAGAATGACGATGCATGATGCTTTAGTGCTATTTGAAAGCAGCGGGATGGAGGGTTCTGGCTAAGCGTTCGGTCGCCTTTGCTACTCGTGGGCCAGGTACGACTAAATCACTTCCAGTCAAAAAGTACACACGGTCTTTTTGAACCGCTGGAATAGCAGACAAGGCATCCCAAACGTTTGGTTGGTTTGATGTCGTGGTGGGTGATAACAGACCTTCAGCACGAATTT
>CAUZRA010000059.1:0-7026 GCA_963582035.1 Vicinamibacteria bacterium
TCATCGTGTGTGGCGAACACGAAGGTAACGCCTAAATCACGATTCAATTCAGCCATCATGTCCAATAATGCTTCGCTCGAAGCCGAATCAAGATTGGCGGTTGGTTCATCGGCTAAAACAAGCGCGGGCTTGCTCGCGACCGCGCGAACAACCGCGACCCGCTGTTGCTGACCACCGGACAACTTCCCTGGCCGGCGGTCCTCCAATCCGTCCATCCCTGTCCGGTGGAACAATTCCTGCACACGCGCGCGCCGTTCTTCGGCATCAATCCCCTGCAATAACATCGGAAATTCAGCGTTTTCAAGCGCGGTGAGAACCGGCAATAAGTTGTACGCCTGAAACACGAAGCCGACCTGTTCGAGACGTAAGCGCGCCAATTCCTGGTTGGTCATCTCGCTAATATCCTGTCCAGCCACATCCACCTGCCCACGCGTGGCCCGGGTCAGCCCACCAATCAGATTTAGCAGGGTCGTTTTCCCAGAACCGGATGGTCCGGCGAGTGCTGTGAATTCTCCGCGCGCAATCGTCAGGCTGACATCACGCACCGCCGTAACCTCTTCGGCCTCCTGTTCAAAGACCTTCCACACACGATTCGTGCGGACCGCAGGCAAATCAATATTCGTCATCGGTCAAATTTCATGGCTTCAACAGTGTTGATCGTGGCGGCTCGTACCGCAGGATAGATAGACGCAACGGCTCCAATGAACAAAATAAATGCGAACACCTGTGCCAAACGAGTACCGCGAAAGAGGGGGTACACATACGGGTCAATAACCACCCCAGAAAATTCCATGTCGTCAGGGAACAATGAGGATAAATCAAGCCCATCTCCAAAAAAATACCAGGTCGTGAGCAACCCGAGTCCAACACCAAGACAGCCACTGATCGCGGTCAGGCTCAGACCTTCGACTAACACAATCGCTCCCGTCTCTCCAGGTGTCAGACCGAGTGCCTGCAACACTCCAAATTCGCGACGGCGATGCAATACCGACATCAAAACAGTATTCACAATGCCAAACGCAATAATGATGAACAGGATGCCGTACACCAAATAGTTCCCAAAATTGTCAATGGCAATCGCGGCAGACAGTGGTGGGTTTGACTCCTGCCAGTCCATCACCTTCGCATCGCCAGTGGCAATTGATGTGTCGAGGTCACGCTCAAGGTACGCGGTAACAACCGGAACGATCTCACTATCGGTAAGGACCACGCCCACGTTGGTAACATCACGGCCGGACCCAAGCCAAGCACCACCCGTTACAAGCGGAATATGGATGACCGACTGATCAAGTTCTGAAAGCCCCGTCTCAAAAATCCCAACAACACGAAGAAGCTGCCCCGCAATCTCTTGCTCGGTATCCTGGGCCTGCACGACAAATCGAGATCCCAACCGAAGATCGAGCGCATCAATCAGACCGCGACCGACATAGCCGGCTAATTCATCGCCGGGTTCCAAATACCGCCCGTCAATCACTTGCTCGTCAAGCGTCCCAAAAACAGCTTCCTCAATCGGGTCAACAGCAATAATCCGGGCTGGTCTCGACCCCGCCGAAGAACTGGCCAACCCGGTAACCGTCAGGCGAGATGACACCGCGACCACGTGCGGCTTGATGGCTGGCGACTCCAATGCCTGCTCAACTCGCTGCCGAATATTCATTGAGAGGCGGTCCTCAATTTTCCGGCTGAGTTGAAACTCCGGTTGTTCCACCGTGACATGCCCCCCACTTGTCCGGATGCCTGAATCAATCCACGTTTCATGCACCCCGTCACCCAACGAAAACGAGAAAATCAACAACCAGCCACCGACGATCATCGCCATCGCCGTGAGAATGCTCCGACGAAGTTGCCGCCGAAGATTACGAAACGCCAAACGTACAATGATGCCGACGTGCGATGGCGATGAACGAGGAGAGTTCTGACTCTGGCGCATCTACAAGCCTGAAAGCGTATCGGCTGGGGGTGTACGCCCTGCCCGGAATGCTGGATAAAGCGCGGCTATTACTGCCGTCACAATCAATGCGACCGCACACGTTAGCCAAAACGACGGGTTGTATTCGACACGAAGACTCGGTGACAACAACGCGCCCATCAACGTCACATCGCTGTCGAGCAACCAGCTCATATCAGGGGGGGCGTTATGAAACCACACCATCAGGGGGAAAATAAGAATGGATCCTAGGACGAGACTCACAAGTGCAACGGCGAAGGCTTCTGATACCACCGTCGACCAGATTGACCGCGGGGTCGCCCCGAGCGCCAGCATTACGGCAAATTCCCGCCGTCGTTCGTAGGTAGCCAGCAACGTGGCGTTCGCAACCCCAAACAGAGCGATCCCAAACACAATAAAAATAATGATGAAATACATGCTGTCTGCAAGCGCAACGTAATCAACCATCGCCGGATTCAAGACAGTCCATGAAACGATCTCAATAGCGGGTTCAACGCCCGGAAGCGTTTCGCGTAAACGGAGAGCCGTGGTGTCGGCAATCCATGGGTCAGTCGTGGAAATCGCAATTTCATGAATACGATTCGGGGGAAGCACCATGAGTGCCTGGAGATCGCCTATTGGCATCACGGCAAAAGTCGCATCAAGTTCTGTCAGACCTGATCGGAACATCCCCACCAAGCGATAGAGATCATTCGCCATTGATCCATCCGCGCCAGACGCCACCACCACGAGTTCATCACCGACCGCTGCAGACAACTGGCGTGCCATCTCCTCACCTACCACCAGTTCGTTCTGACCGGAGACCGGTAGTCGTCCCTCAACGAGTTGATCAAGAAAGCGCGTCACCACCAATTCACGCGCCGGATCGATACCCATAAACATGCCGGCCGACGTTGCCTCTCCAGAACTTACAAGACCACCGGCATAAACACGCGGTGCGGACGCGACGACTGCCGTATCGGCATCAACAGCACGCAACAGTGCGTCCACATCGACACCCGCTCGGCCGCCAATAGTGTCGAACATGCTCCGGTCAGGTCTGAATTCGGCATCGTGAATCTCAATTTGCCCGTTAACCAATGAGGTCGCACTCTCGACCATCTCGGCCATTAACCCCTCGCTCCACCCCACGATCAGCACATTGGCCGAAAATCCGACCGCCAACCCCAGGGCAGTCAGTGTCGTGCGTTTACGATTCCGGCCAAGATTACGCCAGCCGATCCGCAACCATGGAGACTCAAGCATTAAAAGTTACCGTTGACGTTGAAGATTTCGAAGAGAAAAAAACGACTGCTCAATGTCGACATCAAATTCAAGTTCTTGGTATGTAATCGCGGTTCGCTCGCCGGGTTTGTCCGCAGGCTGCATCTCCATAACCGCCGGCACTAACCGCCCACCGAGCTCTGCAAAATCGCTGTACGTCATCGTGCGAGACAAATCACCATCCTCATCGTAAAACCTCGTCCACAATGGCATGTAATTGTCCTGCTGCACCTGGTATTCAACATGTCCCCAGACAACCGCCGCGTCTGATTTTGGAGTTAGACGAAATTCCCAGACAGTTACACCGTCTCGGTCACCGTCAAACACCAGTTCCACTTCGTAGTCATCAATTAGTTGGCTTTCTTTCACCAGATCATCATTCGTGAAGTGCGACCCCATCCACGCACCACCCATCATCGAAGATGGAATCTTGATCGTCCGATCGACTTTTGGCAGGTAATTCCAAATGTCATCATCGGCCATGAGCGTCGCCGTCCCGGCTTCTTTACGAGGTGCACGTAAGCGCACGAGAGAGTAGTCGGTGCCGAGAGACCAGAGTTCCATGGTCATCTCGCGCTCCCAATTCTCCGTCACAACTTCCATCGTCGCCACGCCCCGACTGGAGTCACCACGCAGCAGGCGGTCAACCCGATTAATGATTTCCAAAGGATCGGTCTGCGCGGTCACCAAACTTGGTACGACCACACACCCCGCAACAAACATGCCAACGAGTCGCTTGTTCATAGTCCAGTAAATCAGAATGAGTCTCCTATGTTCTTTAGGAGGCAAATAACTTCGCCACCTGAAAATCTATATTTTGTAACCATTACTTATTTATTTTGATTATTCAAAATGAATCTTCTTCTTGTCAAGTAGAAGAATTTGACCTGCTACGATCACCGTTGCCTCGGATACCCTAACGCCTAGAGAACTTCTTATTTAACAAGACCACGGTTGGTAGTATTCGGATAAGAAATCATAACGTTGACGGCATCAATTTAAGTTGATCTTCTTTGGCGTGTAATGGGCTCAGTGGTAGGATTCCACCATGAAACAGAGCCTGTCGGCCCTCGTAATAGGAACCTGTATCCTGTTCTTCATGCAGACCCCAGCCATCACACAAGACCGTGAAGAAATTGACGTGGCCTCACTCGGTCCACAAGTTGGAGAACGGATACCTGAATTTGCGCTTCCTGACCAAAACGGGACGGTCCAGACCCTCGAATCAATTATGGGTGAAGAAGGTGCCATGATCGTCTTTCACCGGTCGGCCGACTGGTGACCCTACTGCAAAGCGCAGCTCGTGGAGCTGCAAGAACGCTTTACTGAACTCCGGGCGCAAGGTCTCGGGATCGCCGCTATTAGTTACGACACCGAAGAAGTGCTAGCCGACTTCGCACAACGCCGTGGCATTTCAGACGTACCACTTCTCTCGGATGACGATTCCGCCGTAATTCGTGCATTCGGCATTTACAACCACGTTGCGGAGGAAGGCATCGGCGACAATAAAGACAACGCTGCGGTGAAGGCCGCTGTTGAAAAATACGTTTCGGTCTTTGGCGCAAACCCCATGATCGTCGGCACGCCGTTTCCTGGCACCTTCGTCGTGGACCGAGATGGTCGCGTCACGTCAAGATTTTTTGAAGAGTTCTATCGCGAACGGAATACTGCCGCGAACATCATGTTGAAGCTCGGGGCACCCCTCTCTGGTATTTCCGGTAGTACTGGAGAAACCCCGCATCTGGACATTGCTGCGTCGCAAAGCAATCCGGATATCACTGTGGGCAGCCGCTTTCACCTCGCACTCGACATCGCTCCGAAGCCCAATATGCACGTGTATGCGCCAGGCGCGTCAGCGCTAGGGTATCGCGTGATCGATCTTCAACTCGATACCCCAGACTTTATTCGTGCTTTACCGATTCAATACCCGCCATCGGAAAGCTATTACTTCGAACCACTCGATGAGCGCGCAGATGTATTCATGCAACCCTTTCAGCTAATTCAGGAAATCGTTGTCGGTGGTTCTCCTGAAGCTGCTGAACAACTGGCACAAATTGACGTTTTGACGTTGACGGGACGACTCGACTATCAAGCCTGTGATGACAAGGTTTGTTTCAATCCGGTCTCTGTCCCACTCACATGGACACTGACGGTGAATCAACTGGACCGAGAGCGGGCACGTTAACTAAGGCTCTTCAGACCGGCGTAACGACCCCGCCGACCACTAAGTCGTGTAGGGCTGGAGCCGGTCCTTCCGCCACGCCCAAGCAGTTTCGACCATCCCGTCGAGCGTCGGGTAGGCTGGTCTCCAGTCGAGCACATCGGTCGCACGCGCAGCACCCGCAACAAGTCTCGCTGGGTCACCAGTACGCCGCGGTGCAGGTACCACCGGAATGGAATGTCCTGTCACCCGTCTAACCGACTCAATAACATCTCGATTCGAAAAGCCGGTCCCGGTCCCGAGATTGAACGCTCCCGAGTCGAGTTCATCAATAAGCGACAGCGCTAACACATGAGCATCGGCAATATCACTCACATGAATATAATCACGGATACACGTTCCATCTGGCGTTTCGTAATCATCTCCGAACAGCCGTACCTCATCACGCAATCCCAGCGCTACTTCTAAGAGGATTGCAATTAAGTGGGTTTCGGGAACATGAAACTCTCCCCGTTCAACGGTTGCACCACACGCATTGAAATAGCGAAAGGAAATATGCCGAAGTCCATAGGCGGCAGCGTACCAGGGAAGCATCTGTTCAAAAGACCACTTGGAGGCCCCGTACGCATTCACCGGCACCCTGGGTGCATCCTCAGTGATCGGAACCGATACTGGTTCGCCATAGACGGCCGCTGTCGATGAAAACACCAAGCGATTCACTCCGGCGTTGACCATCGCATCAAGCAGATTCAGTCCACCATGGACGTTAACGTCAAAGAATTTTGCCGGGTCAGTTACTGATTCACCGACCAAGGCTTCGCCGGCCAGATGCGCCACGGTGTCCGGTCGCACATCCGCAACGGCACGGATCAGCCAGTCCCGATCACGAAGGTCTCCACGAATGAACTCTGCCTCATTGGGAATGGCCATCCGATGACCACGAACCAAACTATCCAACACAACAACCGTGTTGCCCCGCCCGAGAAGACGCTCAGCGACCACGCTACCAATGTAACCCGCCCCACCAGTTACAAGAACTTTCATACTGAAGGGCGCATTATGATACGAAGGAGGTGTCGATGGAATTACGCAGCGTAACTTATCTCTTGTTATTCCTCTCAACCGCCTGCACGAATGCACCCGTGCCGGAGCCCGTGGCCCGAAGTACCGCCATCGTTTACGACGGCGGTCAAGTCATCATTGGTGACCAAGCAGAACCGATTCAAGCAGGCCGTATCGTCATCGACCAGGGAATAATCCGCGCCGTCGGCTCACAAAACGAGGTAATCATTCCGGACGGGGCACAAACCGTGGATGTCACCGGGATGACGATCATGCCAGCGCTCGTTAACCTCCATGGACACGTAGGCTTTCAAAAAGGCTTAACGTACGAAGAAGCAAACTACACCCGCGACAACATTTTGGATCACCTCAACCGGTATGCCTTTCACGGCATTGGTGTCATTGTGTCGATGGGTACCGATGCAGGACCAATCTGGCGCGAAATCCAGACCGACCAAGCCAACAAATCACTAAGCGGCACACGCCTTGAAACGGCTGGCAGAGGCCTTGCCGCACCAAATGCCGGGCCAGGTGCGTCGGCCTTGCGTCCATCAGCCTACGGCGTGACCACTGAAGCAGAAGGACGCCAGTA
>CAUZRA010000060.1:0-7025 GCA_963582035.1 Vicinamibacteria bacterium
TCGACCAGTTGCTCTCGAAGAGCGCGAGCTTCCTCTAGGTATTCATCTGGGACTTCTTCGACAATCGATTCTGCACCAAGCGTTTCATCTTTATAGCGAACGGCCTTCATACGTACGAGATCAATAATCCCAGCGAAACCCTCTTCGGCTCCTATTGGCATCTGTATCGCAACGGGGTTAGCCCCAAGTTTCGTTCTAATCTGCTCGATCGTTCCCAAAAAGTTTGCACCCACTCGGTCCATCTTGTTCACAAAGCAGATCCGCGGCACCCGATACTTATCTGCTTGCCGCCACACTGTTTCCGACTGCGGTTCGACTCCACCGACTGCATCAAAAACTGCCACGGCACCATCAAGTACTCGCAGTGATCGCTCAACCTCAGCGGTAAAATCAACGTGGCCAGGTGTATCAATGATATTAATACGGTGGTCTCTCCAAGAGCAGGTGGTCGCAGCAGAAGTAATCGTGATCCCGCGCTCTTGTTCCTGCTCCATCCAATCCATGACCGCAGTACCGTCGTGCACCTCGCCCAACTTGTAGGTAATACCCGTGTAATACAAAATACGCTCTGTCGTCGTTGTCTTACCAGCATCAATATGCGCCATGATGCCGATATTACGAGTTCGACCGAGTTCAACTTCTCTAGCCATTATTGCTGTTGCCCGACTCTGTCTCTTGGCATCCCTATCCGATCGAATGGCAAATTCTGCTAGCGGCACTGCTCTCCTACCAGCGATAATGGGCGAAAGCTTTATTCGCCTCAGCCATTCGGTGAGTGTCTTCTCGTTTCTTCACCGAACCACCACGTAAATTTGACGCGTCAATCAACTCATTCGCTAATTTGTCGCGCATTGTCTTTCCGTCACCCCGTAACCTGGCATATGAGGTTAGCCATCGAATACTCAGCGACAACCGCCGGTTTGGGCTAACTTCAATAGGGATCTGGTAGTTGGAACCGCCAACGCGTCTTGACTTCACTTCAAGAGCTGGCTTCGTGTTATCAAGTGCCTTCTTGAAAACCTTGATCGGATCGTCACCGGTCCGGTCCTTAATAATGTCCAGACTGCCATACACGATACCTTCGGCTACGGTTCGTTTTCCGTTTTTCATAATCATCCGAACAAACTTCGTAACGAGAGTACTGTTGTAAACAGGGTCAGCAGGAACCTCTCGCTTCGGAACTTCTCGTCTACGTGGCATAGTCGAATCTTTCTCTAGTTCTCAAAACAGCCCTACGCTTTTGGTCGCTTCGCGCCATACTTCGACCGACTTTGTTTTCTATCAGAGACACCGACCGTATCGAGCGTGCCGCGAACTACGTGATAACGAACCCCAGGCAAATCCTTTACTCGCCCTCCTCGAATTAACACCAACGAGTGTTCCTGTAAATTGTGGCCCTCACCTGGAATATAGCTACTCACTTCGATACCGTTGGTTAGCCTGACACGTGCGACCTTTCGCAGCGCAGAATTAGGCTTCTTTGGGGTCTGGGTAAAAACCCGAACACATACACCGCGCTTTTGCGGACAGCGTTGAAGTGCCGGACTCTTTGTCCTTTTAACAACTTGCACACGACCCTTACGAACCAACTGGCTAATCGTCGGCACGGACTCTCCCTACCTGACGCCGTACCGAATCATCAAAACGGCACGAACGACACTACCGAATGTGGCCCCGGCCTAAAAGCAGTATCTTGAAAAAACACCGACTTGGCACCGTGGACCGGTTTGACCCTAATTCTTTTTGCTCTTCATGCAGGCGACTCGCTAACGCTTATGCATGAGCGAGATACCAATGCTGGAAAGAGGTTTATGTTCGACCGCAGGCCTCTTTCTTACGCGTCGGTGCTAGATAGGGTTTCCTAACACCAGACCGAGCCGTTGACTCTATCACGTGAACTAAATACCGGCAATAACTGACAAGGATATTCGCCTTTTATTCCCCTAACCTAGTTACCATTTCCCGTTCCACTACTTTCATCTTTCACCTTCCGAAGTCTCGGTTCAGACGAGCCTGGAAGCTTAGCTCCGACCGCACTAAAAAACCCACTAGCCCGACGATCCGGGCTAGCAAAATATTCCATCTCACGTGCAAGTTCCAACTCTTCAGGAGTCTGGACTGGTGGCGGTGGTGGCTCATCAGATTCAATTCGGACACGCCGATAATACTCATGCCCTGTTCCGGCTGGAATCAACCTCCCCATCGTCACGTTTTCCTTAAGTCCACGCAAGTGGTCAACCTTCCCTGAAATAGAAGCCTCCGTGAGCACCCGTGTAGTTTCCTGGAAAGACGCCGCCGAGATAAACGACTCCGTTGAAAGCGAGGCCTTGGTAATACCTAAAAGTAGCGGACGACCGGTAGCGGGCTGACCGCCATCCGTAAGAACACGCTCGTTCTCCAGCAAAAACCTAAACTTATCAACCTGCTCATCAATAAGAAGCTCGGTATCACCCACGTCTTCAATCTTTACCCACCGCATCATCTGCCGAACGATGACTTCTATATGTTTATCGTTAATCGCAACGCCCTGCAGACGATAGACCTCCTGAATCTCGTTAACGAGATAACGATGTAACTCCTTCTCACCCAAAACGCTCAATATATCGTGCGGATTTGAAGGGCCATCCATCAAAGCTTCACCAGCGCGAACGCGATCTCCCTCTTGCACATTGACATGAACACCTCGTGGAAGCGAATACTCGCGCGGTTCCGCGTCGGATTCCTCTGGGACAATAATCAACTTCCGCATGCCCTTAACAATCCCGCCATGCTTGACCGTCCCATCAATCTCACTGATAACCGCTGTCTCTCGTGGCTTGCGAGCTTCAAATAATTCAACGACTCTCGGTAAACCCCCGGTGATGTCTTTTGTCTTGGTAGTCTCACGCGGAATCTTTGCGAGTACATCGCCAGCATTGACAGCATCACCAGCTTGAACCATTAGATGGGCATGTGACGGCATGTGACGCTGGTGAATAGCCTTACCCGCACTATTTCTTATCTCAATCGTCGGTTGTTTCTTTTCGTCTGGTGAGTCAACAATGATCTGGCGCGTGAGACCAGTCACCTCATCGACTTCCTCATGAACGGTTAAGCCTTCAATAATGTCCTTAAACTTCACCGTTCCAGACTGCTCCGTCAAGATCGAAAAAGTGTACGGATCCCATTCGACTAGAATTTGCCCAGGTTCAACATCTTGGCCATCCCGCACTTTCAAATTCGCACCGTAGACCAACTGATAACGCTCTCGATCACGTCCCTTTGAATCCTGCACAACAAGCGAGCCTGTTCTATTGATCACAACAAGCGAACGATCTTTCTTCTCAACAAGCTGAACACCCTCGTACCGAGCCGTGCCTGCATGTTTACTTTCTAGTGTTGACTGTTGAGATACCCGGGACGCCGTTCCACCGATATGGAAGGTCCGCATCGTCAACTGCGTCCCAGGTTCGCCAATTGATTGCGCAGCAATGACACCGGCCGCTAAACCCAATTCAACTAACTTACCAGTCGCCAAATCCCGACCATAACAACGGGCGCAAACGCCCCGCCTCGAGGCACAGGTCAAAACCGACCGAATCTTAACCTTTTCAATACCAGCTTCTTGTATATCAGATGAGAGCTCCTCACCTATTTCAGTATTAGCCTCAGCAATCACTTCGCCATTAAAAGGATCATAGACGGCCTCCAGAATCACGCGACCAATAATCCGATCTCGTAGCGGCTCAATAATCTCACCACTTTCGACAATCGCTTTCGACTCAATGCCATCAAGTGTGCCGCAATCAATTTCAGAAATAATGACGTCTTGGGCCACATCAACGAGCCGCCGCGTGAGGTACCCTGAATCAGCTGTTTTAAGCGCGGTATCAGCCAAACCCTTCCGCGCTCCATGCGTTGAAATGAAATACTGCAACACGTCCAACCCTTCTCGAAAGTTCGACGTAATTGGAGTCTCAATAATCTCCCCAGATGGCTTAGCCATCAAACCACGCATGCCCGCCAACTGACGAATCTGCTGTTTACTCCCCCGGGCGCCAGAATCCGCCATGATGAAAACCGGGTTGAAAAAGCGCCCGTCTTCGGTTTCGGCAAGATCTTTCATCTCATTGAACATTTCATCGGCAATTTTCTCGGTCGCTTCAGACCAAATTCCAATAACTTTGTTCTTGCGTTCACCATTTGTAATCGCGCCTTCAAGGTACTGCTGCTCCACACGAATCACTTCGGTTTTCGCGCGAGCAACAAGCCCAGCTTTCTCTTTCGGAATAACAAGGTCGTCGATCCCTATCGAAAGACCTGACTTTGTAGCGTACAAAAAGCCAAGATCTTTAAGCGAATCAAGCATTTTTACCGTGAGCTCAAGACCATGTTTTAAGTAGCAGTACTGAACAACCTGCTGTAAACCTTTCTTTTTAAGGAGACCATTAAAATATGGGAGGACGTCAGGTAGGGCGTCGTTAAAAACAACACGCCCAACAGTAGTCTCCATTCGTTCACCTTTAATGTCTTTAACATTCGCATGAAGAAGATCCTGATCGTCTCGCTCTGTCGTCAAGTCCATAAACAAACCATTAACGCGCAGCTTGATCGGCGTCAGTGTCTCTACATAACCGGAATCCAACGCTGAAATCACTTCATCCGAACTACCAAACACTCGGCCGTCACCTTTAGCGCCAGGTTTACTCTTCGTTAGGTAGTAACACCCAAGAACAATGTCCTGTGACGGAACAGTGATAGGCGCACCGTTTGAAGGCGACATGACGTTGTTCGAAGACATCATCAAAACTGAAGCCTCTATTTGCGCTTCCGGAGACAACGGCACATGCACAGCCATTTGGTCGCCATCAAAGTCAGCATTAAAGGCGGTACACACAAGCGGATGAATCCGAATCGCCTTCCCTTCAACTAGCACCGGCTCGAAGGCTTGTATTCCAAGTCGATGCAGTGTCGGCGCACGATTAAGTAAGACCGGATGCTCTCGAATAACGTCTTCAAGAATGTCCCATACGGCCGGCTCGTACTGCTCGACCATCTCTTTCGCCTGCTTGATCGTCGCAACCATGCCACGTTGTTCGAGTTTGTTGTAGATGAAAGGTTTAAATAATTCGAGTGCCATTTTTTTCGGCAGACCGCACTGGTTGAGCTTGAGTTCAGGGCCAACGACGATCACTGAACGCCCTGAATAATCAACCCGCTTCCCGAGTAGATTCTGACGAAAGCGACCTTGTTTTCCCTTCAAAGTATCGGAAAGCGACTTCAGTGGACGATTATTGGCACCACGAAGAACACGACCCCGCCGACCATTATCAAACAAGGCATCAACCGCCTCCTGCAACATCCGCTTCTCATTACGGATAATCACATCAGGCGCCTTCAGTTCCATCAGTTTCTTTAACCGGTTGTTACGGTTGATAACACGCCGATACAAGTCATTCAGATCAGACGTGGCGAATCGGCCACCGTCAAGCGGCACCAGAGGCCGCAACTCAGGAGGAATTACAGGGATAACATCAAGAATCATCCATTCTGGCTTGTTCGTAGAACGTCGAAATGAATCGACCACTTTCAGGCGTTTCGCAAACTTAAGCTTTTTCTGCGCTGACGTTTCGCTACGCATCATGACGCGCAACTCTTCGGCAAGATCCTCCACTTCGACCTGACGCAACAATTCCTTGATCGCCTCTGCGCCCATCTGAGCGTCGAACTTTACACCGTGCTCTTCCCTAGCTTTACGACACTGCTCCTCGTTTAAGAGCTGATTCTGTTTGAGGTCGGTATCCCCAGGATCTACAACAACATATGCCTCAAAATAGAGAACTCGCTCCAGATCACGCAACGAAATATCAAGCAAGTGACCAATACGACTAGGAAGCCCCTTAAAAAACCAAACATGGCTAACGGGCGTAGCAAGCGTGATATGCCCGAGACGCTCACGCCGAACTTTCGCCTGGGTTACTTCGACACCACATTTGTCACAAATAACGCCGCGGTGCTTCATACGCTTGTATTTACCGCACAAGCATTCCCAATCATTTACTGGGCCAAATATTTTCGCGCAAAACAGCCCATCTCTCTCAGGCTTGAACGTACGATAGTTAATCGTTTCGGGTTTCGTAACCTCGCCGTGTGACCATGACAAGATCTTTTCTGGCGAAGCGAGACTAATTCGAATCGCATCAAAATCTACGCTCAGAGAGCCTCTGTCTGCAAAAGTCGGTCGCATGAAGTCCCTTCCTAGAACTAAATCTCAGCACCAGTTGGCACTTCAATCGTGCCATCGGTATCATCACTGCTCTCATCTTCTAACTTAGAATCGCTCGCTACTGCCTCGATTACGGGCTTTTTGGTCTTGATCAGGTCAACATCCAAGCAAAGCGCCTGGAGCTCTCTAATAAGCACGTTAAAAGACTCCGGCAACCCAGGCGTAAACGATGCATCACCTTTAACGATCGCTTCATAGATCTTGGCGCGCCCGGTGACATCGTCCGATTTGGCGGTCAAAAGCTCCTGCAATATATGGGCTGCCCCGTAAGCCTCTAGCGCCCATACCTCCATCTCGCCAAATCGCTGCCCACCGAACTGCGCTTTACCACCGAGCGGTTGCTGCGTGATCAACGAATAAGGCCCGATCGAACGAGCATGGATCTTGTCGTCAACCAAATGAGACAACTTGAGCATATAGATATACCCGACGGTAACATTTTGTTCGAATTCTTCACCCGTCATGCCGTCACGAAGCATGGTCTTCCCACTCTTCGGCAACCCTGCTTTAACTAGCCATTTTTTTATCTCAACCTCACCCGCACCATCAAATACCGGTGTCGCAAAGTGGAGACCGAGTGCCTGAGCAGCCCAGCCGAGATGCGTCTCAAGAATCTGACCTACGTTCATCCGCGAGGGCACACCCAACGGATTAAGCACAATTTCAACAGGGGTGCCGTCAGGCAAATGCGGCATGTCTTCTTCAGGCAAGATACGAGCGATGACACCTTTATTACCATGCCGCCCAGCCATTTTGTCGC
>CAUZRA010000061.1:0-6970 GCA_963582035.1 Vicinamibacteria bacterium
TTCGATCCTGGAATAGCGTGATATCCGCCAAGGGATCGCCATCAATGATGATGATGTCACTCAGGAAGCCTTCTTTGATCTCACCCATTTTGTCCCCCATGAATGCTTCACCGCCGTAGGCTGTGGCAGCACGAAGCACCTCCCAGGGTTCGAAACCCATCAGGTTTACAAAATGCTCGAAGTCGCGACTGTCAGTGCCCATGGGGATCCAGGCGAAACCATAGTCGCCAAAAGGAAGGACCTTGATACCGGCTTTGTGCATTTTTGCCATCGTCTCGCAACCTGCTTCGAGTTCCCTTTTGTTACCAATGGTTTCTGCGACGTCCACGGTAATGCCCCAGTCGCCGGCTTCATAGGTGGTGTTGTATCGGGCAGCAATAGCAGGTGTAACCCAATGCTTGTCTTTCACTTTTTCCAGCATCTCGATGGTCTCGTCGCTCGCAAAAGACGCGTGATAGATCAATTCGACTCCGTACTTGATGCATTGGCGCACTCCGGAATCCGCGTGTGCATGAGCGGACAGGCGTTTCCCCATATTCCGGGTCGTTTCGACGATGGTCCGGACTTCCTCTTCTGTCATCGGATTAATTTCAGCAGAGCAGCGCGGATAACAGAACGAGTCTCCGGAATTATTAAATTTGATCACGTCAGCACCTTCGCGAATCATGGTACGAACGATCTTGCGAAACTCATCCGGCGAGTCTCCGACAATCGAAATTGATGGCATATCCCGGATGTACTTCATGTCGCCGGAATCGATCTTGCTATCATCTGCGAGTCCGCCAGTGACCGTGAGTTCTGGACTGCACGCGAGCATGCGAGGTCCCTGTAACCGACCGGCTTCAATCTCGTTACGGATAACAATATCTAGCCGGGCTTTAGCGGATGCTGCACCGATTACGGCTGTGAAGCCCATGTCAAGCATCAATTTTGCGTTATAGGACGAAATCAATACATGTTCTTCTATTGGAACAGCACAGGTTTCCGGTACGCCTGGCGCATTGATATAGGTCATGTGACAGTGCGTGTTGATGAGACCCGGCATTAGCGTGGCGCCACCACAATCAACTTCTTCTGCACCATCTCGTTGCAGTTGTTTGCCGTCGCCTCGTGCGACTTCCTTGATCCTATTGCCTTGGACTAGGACTTCAGCCGGATAGAGTACGGGGCTTGTGCCGTCGAATACATTTACATTCGTAAATAATGTGTTTGCCATAGTGATACCTCCTCTAGTATTTTCCTATCAGTTCATTTGCCTCTGCCCGCATTAAATTGCGGAGGTGGAGGCGTTCGCACCGTCAATTTATTTTCCAACTGGGCTGGCCATAAGTCTGATGGCACATCACCAGTCGGGTGCTGAATATAGAGTTCAGCCATCTCTAATACTGCAGCAGCATCAGCCTCTCTCAAAAGGCTAAACCGCAGGTTAAATTTGCCTGGGGCTCGTAACGCCACGTTACAAGGTTTCAGGCAGCCGTTCAAGCAGTGAACTTGCCGGAAGACCAAGTCGTTAGAGACGTCCGATCCGGATAATTCATTCTTTAACGCGTCACTCAGTTTTCGCCCCTCACTCCGATCATCCATACGTACCGGGGCATCTCGAATACAAGTCTCGCAAACGTACAGCCTATCTTTTCCCCAACCTTCTTTCAACGCTATCCTTTAACCCTAAAGTCTCTTCTGATTCAACTGTTTATCTACACCCCAACACCATTATAAAGCTTCTATATTGGGAGATTTACCTGCTTAGTACTTAGTACCGCATCGATGCCAATGAGTCATGCTCGGTCGCCACTTTCACAGGTTACTACCGTAATTGAGGCTTTGCAACTACTTGTTGTTGTTGCGCTTTTTCGTTAGGTGCCTTTGCTCGATTCGTTTGATTCCATAATAAAAGGCGAAATTAACGGACATCCTTCACTCAATTGATTCTAAGTTTGAAGCAAGCAGCGCCCAACATTCTTGGTAAAACGTTTGCATGTACCCGGTAGATTTGGTCTGACCACCTTTACAAATCACTGATATTATTATAATTGATCAACGAGACGTTTGTGCCAACCTAAACATAAGTGTGCTAGGCTATCTTCATAAAATTGAAGCCAAATTTATCATTGGCCTCTAGATGGTTGCGTGAGCTTTGAGGATTCCCATAGGGTCGCTTCCACTCTGTAGAATCGGTTATTCTTGAAAGCCAAACCAGCGTGGTAGCGACCAGGGGCGTTACCACCACAAGAATATATTGTTAGGAGGAGAGGGGGTTTGAAGTTATTTCTTACAGTTACCCTTAACGGTCTGACGCTTGCGGCCCTCTATTTCATCGTGGCCAGCGGGTTTACTCTTATTTTCGGGTTGATGAGAACCGTGAACCTGGCTCATGGCACACTCTATTTGTTGGGTGCTTATATTGGCTATGACGTTGCCGACGCAACGGGCAATTGGTATTTGGGTGTGATTGCAGGAACCGTTTCGATGGCGGTGTTCGGGGTGGTCATGCAGAAAGTTTTACTTGGCTGGATGCAGGGGCAGGAACTTCGGCAAGCGTTAATTACGATTGGCCTGTCAATTATCGTAGCGGATTTGATGCTTGCGCATTGGACCGGTTTAACGTATCAGTTCTCGCCGCCCGACTATCTTCTGGGGTTTACCCGATTCGATTTGTTCGGCGGTTTTAAAGGGTACAGCACCTACCGACTATTTCTACTCGGGGTGGCCATCGTGATTGGCATACTGTTGTGGTTGCTACTGAATCGAACCCGATTCGGCATGATGGTTCGAGCGGGTGTTGATGACAAAGAAATGCTGGGCGCCCAGGGTATAAACGTGCCCGTTGTTTTTATTCTGGTGTTTGCGCTGGGTGCGGGGCTCGCTGGCTTTGCAGGGGTAATTGGTGGGACGGCACTTTCAATTGCGCCTGGGGAAGATCTGCGTTATTTGTTGTCTTCTTTGGTTGTAGTCATCGTAGGGGGCATGGGCAGTGTCGGTGGTGCGGCGATTGGGGCACTCCTAATCGGTTTGGCTGAGCAATACGGTCTAGCGTACACGCCGGACTATGGCGTGGTGTACACGTTTGTCATTATGGTTGCGGTGCTGGCGGTTCGTCCGCACGGTATTTTGGGCCGCAAAGAATGACTATTTCCCTGAAATTCAGTCCCACGATCATTATTGTTGGGGTGCTTCTCCTAATCTATCCGTTGGTTGTGACACCATTTTGGGCAGTGCAAATTGGTGCCAATGCATTGATCCTAGGAATGATTGCGCTGACCATAGTTTTTCTTGCGGGTTATGGCGGCATGATTTCACTGGCCCAGGTGACTGTGGCCGGCGTCGCGGGTTACTCGATCGCGTACTTTGGCATCAATAATGTTGGTGTCGGCATCTTATTGCCATGGCCGGTTGGGGTCCTGATTGCGCTGACTTTGGGTACATTTGCCGGTTTTCTCATTGGACTTATTTCCGTTCGGACCCAGGGCATCTACATGCTAATGATCACCTTGGCCCTGTCCGTTGTTTTTTTCTACTTTGCAAGGCAAAACTACACCTTATTTAATGGCTTTACGGGATTTAATGGCGTAATAGCGCCGGTTGTCGGCGGGATAGACCTTCGTGGACCCGTCGTTTTTTACTACTTATGCCTGGTTGTAGCTGGTTTATCCTATGGTTTTGTGCGCTATATCGAACGCAGCCCGTTTGGGTTGGCACTTCAGGGTATCCGCGACAATGAAAGAAGAATGCGTGCACTTGGATATTGGGTGGGGTTTCATCGGGTCGCAGCGTTTACCCTGATGGGCCTGATGGCTTCGTTCGCTGGTATTTTGGGCGTTTGGTACAACAATCGAATATCCGCCGGTTCCGTCGGATTTTCCGCAACATTTGATCTCATCATCATTGCGGTAATCGGAGGTATCATGCACCCCATTGGCGCATTTCTCGGGGCGATTGTTTTCGTACTGGTCGAGAATTTTGCAATTGATTTCATCGATCGCGAAAGATTTAATACATTGATCGGTTTGGTATTCTTGCTGATCGTGTTTTTCTCACCGGATGGATTGGTTGGCTTATGGAGCAAAGTCAAGGATCAGTGGGTAAGGAATTGGTCGGGCAGTCGAACAACAGGACCTACAGTTTGAGTTGGATTAAAAACAAAGGAACAAATATTTTCGCGCGTCCAAGACTTGGTGTCGAAGTTCATGGGTGCGTAATACGGGGTTGAGGATGATGCGAATAGTCGCAGCATCTTTAACATAGGTAATTCACGGTAAATCGAAGGAGGTAAACGATGGTTAAAAGACGATCATTACGTCAAGTAGGGTTATTAGCCGTATCAATGTTGGCAACGGCCATCTGGAGCGTCAATGCACAGGCGGCCTGCACCATCAAGGTCGGCGTTATTTCAACATTCGAAGGCGCTTTTGCTATTCTCGGTCCTGAAAGTTTTCGCGGTGCAGAACTTGCAGTCAATGAGTTTGGTGGCAAAGCGGGGGGTTGTGATATCGAGCTGATAAAGGGGTCTTCGGACGCTCGGCCCGATGTTGCAATCGCTGCGGCTCGCAAGCTGATCGAAAACGATAACGTCGATATTCTGGTCGGCCCGTTGTCTGGTTCTGAGGGCTTGGCGATGAAGGAGTATGCCAAGACCCAACCGAACAAGACCTTTGTAAACGGGATTTCAGCTGCCCAAGATACGACACTACGGGAGCCAGCGGATAATTTCTTCCGGTTCAGCGGTGACGGCGCGCAGTGGCAGGCGGGTCTAGGAAACTATGCCTATGATGTAAAGGGTTTCCGACGAGTTGTCACGCTGGGAGAGGATTACTCCTACCCCTATACCCAGGTATTTGGGTTCATGCATGAGTTCTGCGGCAAGGGTGGTAAGGTTGTGAAAAAATTCTGGACCCCCATTGGCGCGAAGGATTACAGCTCGGTTATCGCGGCTATCCCGGATGACATCGATGCGGTGTACGTCGCATTGTGCGGGGCAGATCCGGTTAACTTCTTAACCCAATATGTCGAGTTCGGCGGCGACAAGCCGCTCATCGGTGGATCCTGTACTGTTGGCCCAGATGTGCTTCAGGTCAAGGGTCGGTTTGAGGATGCTGTCGTGGGAACGGTTTTTGCGGGCCCGGTTCCGGAGGGCTCAAACCTTCCCTCGTGGGTTGCGTTCGACGAGCAGTATAAGGCTGCCTATGCAGCGGACCAGCGTTGGCCCGGTGCGAGCATGTTCGCCAAGGCCTATTACGTCAATACGAAAGCAGTCCTTCTTGCACTCGATGAGATCGGGGGTGACCTTTCAGACGGTCAGAAGAACTTGCAACAAACTCTGTCTAATATGGCTTTCGATACACCGACGGGACCAGTGAGTCTGGATGAAAACCGCCAAGCGATTCTCTCCAACTATGTGAGTGAAATCGTGCGATTAGACGGCGGCGGTATCGGGCCGAAGGTGCTTCTGTCCATAGCCGACGTAACGCAGACCCTTGGAATGGACCGTGCTGAGTTCATGAAGTTTGGTCCAGTGAGTCGTGAAAATCCTTCTTGCCCGTAAGTTGAAGTAGGAACGTAGTACGTGGAAGCAGTAGGAAGTAACCGAACAGCGGTGCCCTGTTGTCTTCGTCTTGAGGCAGTGGGGCGCCGCTTCGGCGCCCTGGTGGCGGTATCGGATGTCTCTTTGGAGATTCCCTACGGCGAGCGTAGGGCCATCATAGGTGCAAATGGCGCCGGTAAAACAACACTGTTCAACACCATAGCGGGTGATTATCCGCCTACCAGCGGGCGCGTCATACTGTTCGGCCAAGATGTAACCCGTCTTCCATCCCATAGGCGGACCCGGCGCGGATTGCGTCGAACCTATCAGAATTCTCTTTTGTTCGGGGGGTTGAGCGTACAGGACAATATTTATTTGGCTCTCAAAGGATTGGAGCCTGGGCGGCTGAGCTTACGCCGACCCGAGCCGGATGATTTTCTGTTTCAGCGTGCAATAGAAATCGGAACAGGTCTCGGCCTCGATACTATACTTTCCAGTCACGTTGCAGATATTTCACATGGACAGCAAAGGCAGCTCGAGATCGCAATGGCCGTTGCTGGAACACCCAAGTTGATTCTTTTGGACGAACCCGCGGCTGGCCTTTCACCCGCCGAACGAGTTGGGCTTGTTCAATTGCTTCAGCAGATTCCCCGTCAAATTTCAATCATTATTATTGAGCATGACATGGAGGTGGCACTGCGTGTCGCAGAGCGTATTACGGTGATGCACCAGGGAGCGATCGTGGTCGAAGGAACGCCCCAAGAGATTCAGGAAAATCAAACTGTGCACGACATCTACATGGGTAAACATGTCCACTGAGCCATTAATTAGTATTTCTGGGCTAGAGGTCCATTTCGGACAGAGTCACATTCTGCAGGGCGTGGATTTGGAAGCCTACGATAAACCTGTGTCGATCATTGGTCGAAATGGCATGGGCAAGACAACGCTTTGCCAGACGCTTATGGGTCTTGCTCCGTCGTCAGGAGGGAGCATTCGGTTTCAAGGGCAAGAGCTTATCGGGAAGAAATCTCACGAAATTACTAAATTGGGAATCGGTTATGTGCCCCAAGGCCGTAGGGTATATCCCTCCTTGAATGTAGAAGAGCATTTGCGGGTGGGAGGTGGAGTGCGCGGAGTATCGGGCAAGCGGGACTGGACAATCGAGCGGCTTTACGACTTTTTCCCACAACTTTATGACCGCCGTCGGGCCGGCGGGGCGGAACTTTCAGGCGGCGAGCAGCAGATGTTGGCAATCGCAAGGTCTTTGTTAATTAATCCACGCCTTCTTGTAATGGATGAGCCCACTGAAGGGCTGGCACCTGTACTTGTCGATCAGTTGGTTCAGTTGTTGAACGATTTGGCCAAAGAAGATATCGGTTTGCTGCTCATTGAGCAGAATTTACGGGTTGCATCTGAAGTGTCCGATTCGCTTGCCATCATGGTGAATGG
>CAUZRA010000062.1:0-6967 GCA_963582035.1 Vicinamibacteria bacterium
TCCAATGGCAACTCTTTTCGTCGCGCATCACCCAAGATGCTTGGGTCAACTGGCAACGCCTCAATACGGCCAAACATCGCGAACGATTTGATGCTGGACTTCGCGGACGCGTCCCAATCGATACGAAACTACCTTTCCCCATTGCCTTTGGCTACCAACTGCATCATGTGCACGAAGGAGGGCAACTATTTGATGCTGGTCCCGTTAAAGACAGTTTCGCTGGCGGGCCCGGTGTCATCGTCGAGCCTCCTATAAATTTTTTCGATCACAGCTCGGTTGAGTTCTACCAAATGTGGTCAAAACATGTCGCCGATCGCGCCGACCATGAAGGAAAAGACCATGGACATGGAATGTTTGTCCGCGCCGCCGCGATAAAAAACGGTTGGCGCGGACATCTCATCGCGTGGGGCGCCTGTGATTGGCTGAAAGACGAAGGCGACTTGAACTACGGCTCACGCTTACAAGATGGATCGATTTTCCACCCAACGCGCCATTACGGTGAAGTTGGTCTCGCAAAAGCGTTCTATGACGCCGATGGCGTCACACTTGAAGGGGCTGCGCGGCTGCATCGTGTTGAAAAGAGTTACCACTACTCCTTCCGCGTCATCGCCTATATTGATTTCGCCTTTCCCATAATTTAATCACCTAGGTCGAACATTAAGTCTTGTGTGACGATCCAGTTCTGACCTATTACTAAATTTTCGGTAGCAACGGTAGAGTTTGATACCGAGTTTTTTAGAGCGAGAATCGTGGACAAAAAATCTGACCTTATCGCAGGATGATGAGTAACATGTCGGATATCGTGCCGAGTCATATGATTGAGCAGCGCACTACTTACGGATCTTTCGTGGCGCACACAGCTGGAGTGAGGTGCTGATGTTTCGATTTATTCACGCAGCAGACTTGCATTTAGACAGTCCGTTTAAGGGGCTCAAGGAAACGAATCAGACTGTTGGGGACAGGCTGCGACGAGCAACCTTTAACGCCTACACAACATTAATCGACCTATGTATCGAGAAAGAGGTCGACTGTCTTGTTGTCGCTGGTGATGTGTTTGATGGCGCCGACAAGAGCCTTGAGGGACAACTGCGATTCGTTGATGGCCTGAAGCGACTTGAACAAAATAATATCCGGGTGTTCATCTGTCATGGCAATCACGATCCGCTCGATAGTTGGCGAGCAGGACTGTCGTTTCCGGACAACGTGCATCGATTCATGAGCGACACAGAGTGCGTAAAGATTGCTGATGACGGTGTTCCTCCATACGCGGTATGCGGCATTAGTTATCCAACACAAGAGGTGAAACGCAGTTTACTCGGCACATTTCCGAAACGGGATTGGCCTGAATTTACCATTGGACTATTGCATGCCAGCGTCGGTGCCGCCGACGGGCACCAATCGTATGCCCCGTGCTCCGTTAAGGAACTGACGAGCTTGGGGTACGACTACTGGGCACTCGGTCACGTCCATACGGGCGTGATATTACAGGACAGTGACCCCTGGATCGGCTATCCAGGAAATCCACAAGGGCGATCCCCAAGAGAGACAGGCGAGCGGGGGGTCTACGTCGTCGAGGTGGGAGACAACAAACAGATTAAGACAGATTTTGTCCCCGTTCATGCGGTTCGTTGGGAGCAACGCGATGTCAGCATTGACGGACTTGAAACAGTGGAACAACTCGATGAGCGCATCCACGCATCCGTCGATGAGATCAGTGAAGAAGCCGGCGACCGATCTGTGGTTTATCGAATTCACCTGGTCGGGCGTGGCCGTGTCCACCACAATCTTGCAACCCCCGACAGCGCCCAGGAATTGGCCAGGCGGTTAAATGACGAAGGTCGCGATGACCATGAACCGTTTCTATGGTGCGCGGGTATAAAAACCACAACTGCTTCCGAAATTAATCTTGATCAGCTAAGAAAAGGCAACGATGCCGTCGGCGACTTCCTTAAGCTAAAGGAAGAATTTGCTCAAGACACGACGTTACCTGAACAACTGGAACCGGAACTGTCAAAGTTATTTAAAGCAAGAATCGCCAAACCTCACTTGCAGGAACTCGAAGGGGCATTACTAAATGATGCCCAGACGCTACTAAAGAAAGCAGAAATAACAGCGCTCGATCTTCTGGTCGAAGAGGATCCCGACCTAGCTTCGTAATGAGCTATGCACATTAAAGAATTGCACATCGACGGATTCGGCGTGTATCACGATCGTGAAATTCAGACCGGGGCTCCTCTGACAGTCTTTTACGGACCGAATGAAGCCGGTAAAAGCACGCTTCTCGCGTTTATTCGGACCGTGTTATACGGCTTTCCATCTTCTACATCTTCTAAATGGTATCCGCCGCTGTCTGGTGGACAGCACAGCGGTCGCTTGATTATCGCGGATGATTCCGGAACAAATTTTACCGTTGAACGACAGATAGGCCCGAAAGGCGGCCCGCTGATAGTGCGGTCTAGTGGAAACGAGATGAGCAACGGACAAAACACTGTGGAGCGACTGTGCGGTCAGCAGCCAAGAAATGTCTTTGAAAACGTGCTGTCGTTCAATCTCAGTGAATTACCAAAACTAGGTTCAGAAAACGAGAATGCAAAAAACAATATTACGAGAGAATTTTATAGCGCGGCGATTGGCGCTCGTAAATTCCAGGAAGTGAAGGACGACCTCCAGAAACGCCAGCGAGATATCTTCACAACGAACAGCGGAAAACAAAAACGCTTGTGGAAGAAATTGGCCAGACTCGAAGAGCTCGAAAAACTCTTACGCGAGATCGAAGGACAATCCGCTAACTATGCGGACACGACCCGACAAATTGATGAACGGACCACGGCACTCCACTTGTCAGAGAAACAAGAAAAAAAGCTCCAGTCGAGACGAGATGAGCTAAAACGCTATGTTGAGAGTTGGCCAGTCTGGTGTCAAATACGCAAGCTTGAGTCAACACTACCTGCTGTAATTCCAGGTGACGAATTCCCTGACAATCCGATCGAAAGACTGGAAGAACTTGAAAACACTATCGGAGAACATCAAGACGCGGTGGAGGCGTTTAACGCCACGATCGCTGACACAAGGGTTCAGGCTGAGCGTCCCGTCATCCACGAAAAACTCATCGGTGAATCGGCCCAATGTGATGGACTTGTTAACGGGGTAGAAAAGCACCAAGACGCGTGTGTCGATTTGAACAAGCGACAAGTTGAAGTTGATAAAAACGAAGAAGCCGTGGCGAAGGAGTTGCTCGAACTAGGGAACGATTGGACAAAAGAACAAATTAGCGCGCTCGATGTCTCAATAACGAAAATGGATCAAGTCGACGCCTGGCAAACAAAGTTCGATGAACTACAAAATCGGTTACAGACATTACAACTAGCCCTCAACACCTTAGACGAATCTTGTCGACAACAAACAGTCGATGTCACCCGGTTTGAAAACGACATCGCGCCGAGCACAGATGATGAACTCGATACCAATATTAAATTGGTTCAGACAGCACTCGACCGACATACGACATACATCAGAGCACTTGAAAACCAGCCGATGCGTGGCCGTTCATCAGCACAATTTCCAATACCACCACGGTGGATAGTGTGGGGTTTTCTCATAACACTGTTAACGTTCGGCTTGGCGATTTTCTTCGAACTGCCATGGCTCGGTGCGGCCAGTTTATTGGGTTTTGCTGGAGTTGGCGTCGGTCTCGTGGACTGGTTTGATTCTATGAGGCATAAATACCATCAGACCGTGCACGACACCACAGAGACGGCAAAACCTGAGGATAGACGACAAGAATATGCAGAAGTGCTAAAGCAACTGAAATTGGGTAACCCTGAAAGCGTTGATGTTTCAGATTTAACCAAGATTAAAGACCGTTGGAGCGATGAAATAAGAAATCGACAGGCGTTGACTAGTGCGCGCAAGATACTCATAACTCTGGAAGACCAGAAAGTAACTCAACGCGAAATGATCGAAGCACATAACAAACAAATTGAGGAAACGACTGTTAAATGGCGTGAATGGCTGAGATTGTCTGATTTTCCAGAAACATTGCAGCCTAACAACGTTGAAGGATTTGCCCACCAAGTTAAAGAGGCGCGACACGCAATTAATTCACTGAAGAAAGAAAAAAACCGCTTGTACGGGATAACCCAAAATATTAAGGAGTACCGCGAACAGGTAAAGAAATTGGCAGATCGGCATGACATACCATTAGATGACTCGATTGCAGACGCCACGATTTGGACCAACCAAATCAAAACTCTCTTGCAACAAGCCAACAATAAACAGGGAACCCGAGAGAATGCTCGGAACAAACTGCGTGATTCTAATGCACAGCACAAGACGACGTCCGCGGCGTTAAATCGTGAAATGAAAAAACTAGAGAACTTACTGAACGCTGCGCAAGCCAAGGATGTCGAGGAGTTTCGTCGAAAGGCGAAAGAATGGCTTCGAACACAAGCCACCATCAGGCAACTAGAAAGCAAGCGCGGAGAGTTACGTGCGATGTGGGTGAATAATTACACGGACGAAGAACTTGCCAACAAATTTCAAAACCGGGCGGATGGTGAACTGGAAGACGAGTTGGCGCAGCTAAATGAATCGTTATCAAAACTCAAAAACGAACATAAGACCAACAACCGTGAGCGGGGACAATTAGAAGCAGAACGTAAAAGAATGGACGGAGACGAACAGGCGTCCAAATACCGTGCGGAACGAGAGATTCGACGAACGGAGGCAAATGAACTCGCAGAAGAATGGTCCACGCTAATTGTGGCGCAATGGTTGCTTAACCAAGCACACCGTAAGTACGAGAAAGAACGCCAACCGGCTGTCATTCAGTCAGCTTCCAAGTGGTTCAAACAAATGACGAACGGGAATTACATAAACATCGTGCCTCCGACGGACAGGACTAGTGAGTTTTCGGTAGTAAACAAGCGTGAACGAACCTTGGCACCAAACCAACTTAGCCAAGGAACGCAAGACCAACTCTATCTCGCGCTCCGATTTGGCTTAATTGAAAGCATCGTCGGCCATGGTGAGCGGTTGCCGGTTATTGTGGATGAAGCACTTGTTAACTGTGACCCGGCTAGGGCTAAAGTGGCCGCAAGCGCATTCGCCGAGTTGGCGCAAAAGAATCAGGTCTTAGTAATGACGTGTCATCCATGGGTGAGGGACTTGTTTGTGGAAGCTTCTCAGAATGTACAAGTCGTCGAACTTGCACCGTGATCGATACGCACCAGTCCACCGCTGCTGATTAACGTGTGGTCACGTTATCTAGCACGAAGACCGTTATTTTATCGCTGCCACAACAAGTCATTCGTCAGGCAGCGCAAACACGAACAAGTTATTGCCTGAACTCGGATTCAGTTCTGGGTGCAAGGAGCCAAAATTTGACGACGTCCCTGTACTGGCGACAACATACTGCCGACCATCAACTGCAAAGCTAATGGGAAACCCCGTCACTGGCGACCCCAAATTGATCTCCCAGAGGACCTCTCCAGATGTCTGATCAAACGCACGAAATCGCCCATTTGCATCGCCGCCAAACACCAGCCCACCGCCCGTTGTAGCCAGCGACAACGTCGCCGCCCGCTGCTCATAGCCCCAAACGATCTCTCCTGTCTCCGCCGAAATTGCTTGAACAGTGCCAACCTGATCGGTTCCCGGGGCGAGTTGAAATCGCGCCGCCAGACGATAAATGGCTAGTCCACCTTCCATCGTCGACAGCACACGGGCACACGTATTTCGCAAGGGGTAGTACATGGTGTTGGTAAGCGGGCTGTAGGCACCTGCTTCCCAATCCTTGCCACCAATCCACGACGGACAGGACAGCACCTCTTGACCAAGTCCGCTAAACACCACCTCCGAGTTTTCGGTCACCGCCCCCGTCGCCCCGTCAATGTCACTAATCACATTCTGAGTCACTGTTGGCGTCGCCCACAAAAACTCTCCCGTCGCCCGGTCCAACGTATACACCACTCCTGTCTTTCCCGGAATCCCCGTGATCACCTGCCGTTGTTCCCCAGGCGTGATCCGAGGGTTAATCCAACTCACCTCCGCCGGATTCGGCGTCACCGCCGTATCCACTAACAACCGCTCAAACGGATGGTCCAGATCCCAATGGTCATTCAAATGCTGGTAATACCAGTCAATCTCACCCGTATCCGCATTTAATGCCAACGTCGAGTTGTGGTACAGATGGGCAAGGTCGTTACCACCCAGCATGAACTTCGGTGCCGGCGACGTCACCGATGTCCCGACATAAATCAAATTCAGTTCTGGGTCATAGCTCGGGACCATCCAGGCACCAACATGCTGCCGGTCCTCAAAGGGCACATCCCCCCACGTCTCATCGCCCGGCTCACCCGGTGCCGGTATCGTCCGCCGGCGCCACAATTCTTCACCAGTTCTCGCATCGTGCGCCGTGATGACGCAGGACTCCGGTTTCCGGCAAGCCCGCCCGGAAATCACTTTGCCATTCGCAATAATCGGCCCGGAACCCTGCATGGAGCGGTAGGTCTCGTAATCGAGAATTTCCGTTTCCCACACCAGGTCGCCCGTGCCCGCATCAAGCGCAAACACATACCCATCAATGCTCGTATCGATGATCAGGTTGTCATAAATCGCAATATTACGATTGTTCGTCCGCAGACCCGCATCGCCCACATCGTCTGGGACCTCACGGCGGTGCTCCCACAACAGATCACCCGACACCGCATCGATCGCTTGAATCACATCCCGCGGATTGGGCATGTAGAGCACGCCATCGTAGGCCAATGGCGTTCCCTGTTGGCGACCTTCCGTGAGCGCGCGAGACCACACCAACTGTAGGTCACCGACATTCTCCGTGGTGACCTGGTCCAAGGGACTATAGCCCCAGCCATTAAGTGTTCGGCGCCACATAAGCCAGTCTTCCGCAGCGGGGTCCTGAAGCATGGCATCGGTCACTGGCTTAAACTCGGATGAAGTCTGTCCC
>CAUZRA010000063.1:0-6844 GCA_963582035.1 Vicinamibacteria bacterium
GCCTAGATTTTGCCGGCCATAACTTTGCGCAACCAAGTTGATACTTTCCGTTGAATTACGGGTGAAAATAATTTCGTGGGCTGCGCGGGCATTGAGTAAACCCTGCACTTTTCCTCGCGCGAGGTCAAACGCCGCCGTCGCCTCTTCACTGAGTAGATACACACCTCTATGGATGTTTGCATTTCCCGTGGCGTAGTAGCGCGCTAATGTATCAAGAACTGGCTGCGGTTTCTGGGTTGTTGCCGCGTTGTCCAAATACACCAGCTTGTGCTCACGAATTGAGCGGGACAAAATTGGAAAATCTTGTCTGATCCGTTGAACATCAAACGCTGACTCAACAACGTTCGCTGTTTCAGCCGAACTCATAGAAACCGCTGTCGCCCGACCCAGGAAGCTGTGCCAGAAGAAGTTCGTCAAGACCCGCACGAATCGACGCGATACCGATACGGTTCAGCAGATCACTTGCAAACGCATGAATCAAAACGCTACGGGCCTGCTCGAGCCCAAGGCCACGGGCGCGCAAGTAAAACATTGCATCTGCATCAAGTTGACCAATCGTCGCGCCGTGTGTGCACTTGACATCGTCAGCAAATATCTCCAGCTCAGGCTTCGTGTTGATCTGCGCATCTTCTGACAACAGCAATGCCTTATTCGTCTGCTTTGCATCTGTTTTTTGTGCATCGATCGCGACAACAATCTTTCCGTTGAAAACCGCGTGAGCCTGATCGTCCAATATGCCCTTGTAAAGTTCATGACTCTCGCAGTGCGGTTTCGCGTGATGAATGGTGGTGTGGTTGTCTACTAACTGTTGCCGATTCGCAATGTAGAGTCCATTCAGGGTGCAACTGACTCCTTCACCATCAAGAACCGCCATGGTGTCATTCCGCACAATATTCCCGCCAAGCGTAATGGCATGCGCCGAAAAGTTTGCGCCGCGGCTGAGCTGTAAATGCATGTGCCCAATGTGATAGGCCGCTGATGCTTCTCGCACAAGTTTGTAGTGGTCGATTACTGCATTTGCTCCACCAAAAACCTCAGTAACAGCATTCGTTAAATACGGAGTATTTCCCTCTCCACCGTAATTCTCAACGAGACGAATCTCGCTGTTCTCTTCGACCGCAATCAAGATACGCGGATGCGTCATAGGGTATTCCGTCGTATCCGAATCCGTAGATCTTGGAGTGGTTACAAAAAGCACCTGAATCGGACTCTCAACAACAACATTCGCTGCCACATGCACAAAAACACCATCCCCAAAAAGAGCCGTGTTCAGTGCGGCAAAGGCTGCTGAGTCAGAATGAATGTCAGCGCCCTTACCAAGGTATTGCTCGACGACCGGGTTACCGGGCGACGAATTGAGAACGTTCGCAAGGCTTTCAACTACAACGCCGTCTGGCAACTCTGCCACCGATGACAAGGCCGCCTGATAGTGTCCGTTGACAAACACGATCGTTGGCCATCCACCAAGAGAACCAGTCACGTTGAATGGCGCTAGTTCCTCGTTAGTCAATGCGACCGCATGACCAGAAACAAATGTTGTGTCCGCAATCCGGCGCACGTTCGTGAAACGCCATTCCTCAGAGCTAGTCGTTGGAAGACCGTTTGTTGAAAATCGATCGAAGGCAACGCGCCTGAGGTCAGCGATCGCTGCTGGCCCAGCATGGTCACGCTGAATTTGTTCGAAGGCGTTGGTATAGGAGGCTGAAGCTACAAGTTGCGTCATTGATCTTCCTACGAGCCAACCGTTTCAGTTGCCCCTTCAATCCAGCTATAACCTTTGTCTTCGAGTTCTAGGGCCAACTCCTTGCCTCCAGATTTAACGATGCGCCCTCCTGACAACACATGTACGAAATCTGGAACGATGTAGTTCAACAGTCGCTGATAGTGCGTAACTATGACCGTCGCGCGTTCAGCATTGCGCATCGCGTTAACACCATTGGAAACAATTCTTAAGGCGTCAATGTCGAGCCCGGAATCCGTCTCGTCCATAATGGCCAATTTCGGTTCGAGAACTGCCATCTGGAAAATCTCATTGCGTTTCTTCTCGCCACCTGAGAAGCCCTCATTCACGGGACGATTCATCAAGTCCTGATCGATCTTAAGAATGCTCATCCGCTCCTTAACAAACGCCATGAAGTCCATAGCGTCTAGCTGGGATTCACCACGATGCTTGCGAACCTCATTAAGAGCGGCCTTCAGTAGATAAGCGTTGTTGACGCCTGGAATTTCAACCGGATACTGAAACGCGAGAAAAACACCTTCCCGCGCCCGCTCTTCCGGTTCCATCTCAAGAAGGTCCCGACCTTGAAAAGCGACTGCACCTTCCGTGACATCAAATTCCTCTCGGCCAACAAGCACTGCTGCAAGGGTGCTTTTTCCAGATCCATTCGGACCCATAATGGCGTGCACTTCGCCCGCCTTTACCGATAGATTGATTCCCTTAAGGATTTCTTTGTTACCGACCCTAGCGTGAAGATTACTGACTTCTAACATTCGTTAAATCTTTCCTATTGCGTGCATGCGCGGCGATCAACCGACACTACCCTCAAGACTGACACCGAGAAGTTTCTGCGCCTCAACCGCAAATTCCATCGGCAACTCACGGAACACTTCCTTACAAAACCCATTCACAATCATGTTGACAGCATCTTCAGTTGAAAGCCCTCGCTGTCGACAGTAAAAGATCTGGTCTTCTCCAATCTTTGACGTTGACGCTTCGTGTTCGACCTGAGAGGACGTATTCCGGACTTCAAGATATGGAAATGTGTGAGCTCCACACTGGTCACCAATGAGCAATGAATCACACTGGGAGAAATTACGAGCGCCCTTGGCATTCTTCCCAATACGCACCAAACCACGATAAGTGTTTTGTCCTTTACCGGCCGAAATGCCTTTTGACACTATCGTGCTCCGAGTGTTTTTACCTAAGTGCAGCATCTTCGTCCCGGTGTCTGCCTGCTGATAGTTATTCGTAACAGCGACCGAGTAGAACTCACCAACCGCGTTGTCTCCCTGCAAAATACAACTCGGATATTTCCATGTTATTGCCGACCCAGTTTCGACCTGTGTCCAAGTTATCTTGGCATTGGTCCAGGCCTTGCCGCGTTTTGTTACAAAGTTATAGATGCCACCTTTTCCATCTTTATCACCTGGGTACCAGTTCTGCACTGTTGAGTATTTAATCGTCGAATCATCAAGCGCAACGAGTTCAACTACCGCCGCGTGTAATTGGTTTTCGTCTCGCATCGGCGCCGTACAGCCCTCTAAATAACTCACAGTCGCACCTTCATCCGCCACCAATAATGTCCGTTCGAACTGACCGGTCTGAGCAGCGTTAATTCGAAAATAGGTCGACAGTTCCATCGGGCACTTAACACCCTTTGGTATATACGCAAATGACCCGTCAGAAAAGACAGCTGCATTAAGAGCTGCGTAAAAATTATCAGAGACTGGTACAACCGAGCCAAGGTATTTACGGACAAGATCAGGATGGTCCTGCACTGCCTCAGAAAACGAGCAAAAAATTATGCCCATGTCTGCTAGCTTGCCCTTGAAAGTCGTCGCCACCGAGACAGAATCAAAGACGGCGTCAACCGCCACGCCAGACATCATTTTTTGCTCATTAAGTGGAATCCCAAGCTTGTCAAATGTCGCTTTAATTTCTGGGTCAAGATCATCAAGGCTCTCAAGTTTCGCTTGCTGTTTCGGCGCAGAGTAATAAATAATGTCTTGGAAGTTAACCGGCGGAAACGTCACATTGGGCCACGATGGCGGTGTCAATGTCTGCCACACCTGGAACGCTTTCAGACGCCATTCCAATAACCAGTCTGGCTCCTGCTTTTTACTCGAAATTAGTCTAATAGTGTCTTCATTTAACCCTGGTGCAATCGCTTCTTGTTCGACATCGGTTACAAAACCATACTTATAGTCTTGGTTTGCTAGTTCTTCGATACTGTCAGTCGAGGTTGCCATACAAAACTCCGAGATCCGTAACTAATTCATATAGCCGACCAGAATGGTCGCATTTAAATGATATTACCCAACTTCTACTTCTAACTGCAACTGCTTAAGGGAATTACCAACGAAGAACTAGGCTAGCATTGAGCGGCGGACCAAGCCAATCCACCCGACCGCACACACGGCCACGACCCCTACTAAGTTGTACCAAAGGTAGGAAATATCTGTCACGGTCGCTACGATGCCAACGGTGACCATCCCGCCAATCAGGCCCCAGAACGCATCGCCTGCCGATGCCCGCCGGAATCCAACCGCCAATACAAAAACACCCAACAGCGAGCCATAAAAGTAGGACCCAAAGAGATTGACTACTTCAATAAGGGATCCTAGATTGGTTGCAAACAAAGCTGTTATCGAAGCAAACAGGCCCCAGAAGCCCGTGGCGTATTTCGAAATCCTAAGGTAGTGCGCGTCCGACGCACCTTGCTTAAAATGTCGCTGGTAGAAGTCGATGACTGTTGAGGTTGACAACGCGTTGAGCTCAGCTGCCGCACTCGACATTGCAGCGGCGAAAATTGCAGCAATGAGTAGCCCGACGAGACCGACTGGAAGATGTGTAGTAACGAAAGTTGGAAAGATATAGTTGACATCGTTGTAAGCCGTATCACCGGTCACATCTCGCACAAGCGCGAACGCTTTGCCACGGATCTCTTCGAGTTGGTGGTCATATTCGACAAATTCTGCCGTGGCCGTACGCGTGCCCAGTTCGTCGCCGGTCTGTCGGGCTGTACCAACAGCTGCGGCGGCCTCACGACGTCCTTTGTGCACTTGCTCAAATTCTCTTTCTAAAATTTCATAGTCTCCGCGGCGAACGCTTTGCTCTACCTGTTCACGATGCACCTCGTTAAATAACAGCGGCGGCTGGGTAAAAAGATAAAAACAAAAAACCAGCACACCCATCATTAAAATTAGTACCTGCAACGGAATTTTCGCGAACGCGCTCATCAGTAACGAATGCTTAGCTCCGCGTACAGAATCCGCTGATAAATAGCGCTGTACCTGGCTCTGGTCACATCCAAAGTATCCCAATGCGAGAAACAAGCCCCCGATCATGCCAGACCAAAACGTGTAGGTCTCGTTAAGATCAAACGTAAAGTCAATCGCTTGAAGTCGGCCAACAGCGCCGGCGACGTGCAAGGTAGACTCGACACCAATATCGGCTGGCAAGCCAGCGATTAAGGCAATAACCGTGGCGGTAACTCCGACCAAAATAATGACCATCTGCTTGACGTCCGCCCAAGCCACCGCTTGCACTCCACCGAGCATGGTGTAAATAGTCGTGGGAATACCAATTGCCAAAATCGTGAGCGGTAAACTCCAACCCAAGACGATTGACAAAATCACAGCCGGGGCGGCCACAATCACACCAGCACTAAGCCCGCGGGAGACAAGAAACAATAAACTCGCCAACACACGCGTTCGGGCATCGAACCGGCGCTCTAGATACTCGTAAGCCGTGTAGACCTTGGCTCTATGGAAAAACGGTACTAGTGTGACTGACAAAATAATCATCGCTAAGGGCAAGCCAAAGTAAAACTGGACGAACCGCATCCCATCGGTCGCCGCTTGGCCTGTAGTGCCAACGAGAGTAATCGCACTCATCTGGGTAGCCATTACAGATAATCCTGCGACCCACCACGGAAGTGACCGAGACGCCAAGAAATACCCTTCAACGGCATGCGTCCCTTTTGCTCGCTTGATCCCGTCATACAGGATCCAAGCAAGGTAACCAGAGACGATTGTCCAATCTATAAAGTGCACGACTCTTCCATTAGGCAAAATGCCGAGAGAGTAGCCACAAAGCCACAAGGACTATCGTCTGCACGACCACCACCGCAATGTAAGTCTTGGTCACGCAATCAGTATTGCAGACGTTCCACTGAAATAACGACGCGTGCTCACTAAACCGGAAACCCACGCCCCATTCACGATACGTCTGTATCCGAGGTAATCTAACTTAAATTCTATGAGCAAGATTACTGCTTCCGATTCGTCCATCTCGACAAAACCTCTACCACTAGCCAAGGTCTTACTGGGCGTAGTGGCTGTTATCGCATTAGCCGGCCTCGGTCGCCAATTCGGACTTTTCCTGGAACGCTTTGCGGTCTGGGTCGACAGCCTTGGCCCACTCGGTCCTTTCGCCTTTATCGCCGGTTATGCCGCGGCTACGCTCGCTTTTGTCCCCGGCTCTGTCCTGACACTTGCTGGTGGTGCGATCTTTGGCCTATTCAACGGTAGTCTCTACGCGCTAACAGGGGCTACCCTCGGAGCCACTCTTTCTTTCCTTCTCGCTCGTTATGCCGCCCGTGAGGCAGTTGAACGCCGTCTCGAAGGAAATCCTCGTTTTCGAGCTATTGACCACGCGGTTGGTCAGCAGGGACTCAAAATAGTGCTGTTGCTGCGTCTGTCCCCGATTTTTCCTTTTAATCTGCTTAACTATGCGCTGGGTCTTACCAAGGTCCCACTAAAATCCTATCTTTTCGCATCAATCGGTATGCTGCCAGGAACTGTGCTCTATACCTATTCGGGGCTGATCATCGGTGATGTCGCTAGACTTGCCGGCGGAACAAGCCCGACGCGTGGAATGGCTTACTACGCAGTGGTTCTGCTTGGATTGGCAGCCACCATCTTAGTAGCAACAGTCATTACCCGTACTGCAAAACAAGCACTCAACGCCGCTGTAGTAGACACCTCGCCGACTCATTAATCGATTCATATCGAGAACCTCAACCAAATAGATAGGTTGCGCCTAACCAACCCTGCCAGATAGAATTCTTCGGGTCTCACGGTCTCTCCTCCGACTGGAGAACACTGTGGCTACCACTAA
>CAUZRA010000064.1:0-6830 GCA_963582035.1 Vicinamibacteria bacterium
CCTTCCCTCGTCGTCAACGTACCGACTGAACCCTACCGCTACGATGACCCAGACGAATTTCGAATCGAGCCACATGGCACCCTTCCGTACGACTGGACCCGGAAGGATGGTTAACGTCCTCGTCACGGGAGGCGCAGGCTTTATTGGGAGCAACTTCGTCCGTTACGCAATCAACACGCACACAGACTGGCTGATTACAACCCTTGACAAACTCACGTACGCCGGCCGCCGTGAAAACCTGCATGACCTGATCGAGCACCCCCGGCACCGTTTCATTCAGGGGGACATCACTGACGCGATCATAACAACCAAACTCGTGCACGAAGCAGAAATCATTGTGCATTTTGCTGCGGAAACACACGTCGACCGGTCGTTACATAACGCCGGGGAATTCATCCAGACTGACGTCCATGGAACGTTTGTCCTCCTTGATGCGGCTCGTGAAGCCAAACAGTTACGTCGTTTTGTCCAAATCTCGACTGACGAAGTTTATGGAAGCATCCCTGATGGCGCTAGTAAAGAAACGGACGAACTACGGCCGCGTAACCCCTACTCGGCAAGTAAAGCCGGCGCAGACCGCCTCGCTTACAGTTACTGGGCTACATATGGCGTACCAGCGATTATTACCCGCGCTTCAAACAATTACGGGGCGTACCAATATCCAGAAAAGATTATTCCCCTGTTCATCACGAATGCTCTTGAAAGTGAGCCCTTACCTCTATACGGAGACGGGAAAAACGTCCGCGACTGGCTTCATGTTCTCGACCATTGCCGAGGGATCGACCTGCTGATCGAGAAAGGTTGCGAGGGTGAGGTCTATAACATCGGAGGCGATAATGAGATCGCGAATATTGACCTGACACGACGGGTTCTCAGTCTCCTTGAGCGCCCGGAAACTTTAATTACCTACATCGCTGATCGCCCCGGTCATGACCGTCGCTATTGTCTTAACACGTCCAAACTACGGAGCCTCGGGTGGAGCCCCCAAATAGACTTTCAGACAGGGCTACGAGAAACCGTCGCTTGGTACAAAGAGAATGAGTGGTGGTGGCAACCGATCAAACATGACAGCGCTGGGTTCAAAGCGTATTACGACAAGCAATACGCCAAAACCCCCTAACCGCCTAGAACAACGTGTAGATAAAGGGTGCCGCCGCGGTACCAGACATCAAGATCAACCCACCCACCAGCAATAAGACCAGGACGATTGGCGCAAGCCACCATTTCTTGTTGGTCGACAGAAATTCCCACAATTCTGCGATCAAACCAGGACGACTCTCGCTTGCTTGCTGGGCAAACCCTGGCTCTGTTTCTTTGGTGGAATGATTCGACTGACTTTCTACCATCTTCTCGGCCTCTAAAATTGTCTGAAATATCGTCTCACATCTCGCAACGATTCGTGTGGTCTCCAGTAAGACGTCGCCGAAGGGTCCAACTGCCGTTCCAACGGGTCTCCTTTGATGAGTCGAAGTAATAGACCTATCGGCGTAAAGACCAGGTAATAGATCGATGCTAGTAAAACGTGGGAAACGGTCCAACCAATCGGAAACGCAGCATAGATCCAGCCAACAAAAATCCAGCGACGAAGGGGAGGTACAACCGCATAGACCATCGACAGCACACCACCAGCGATCCATATACGTTGCGCCGCCGCCGGTGCATCAAACTGCCACCTCACTAGTGCGCCGACCGCGAGCACGAAAACAACAAGCATGACACCAAACCAGCGGAGTTCTTTCTTCGACGGATCGGTGTTGATCTCAATAATGGCCATGCGATACGTTCAATTAATCCAATTCAAATTGCGCGAGATATTCTTCAGAGCCAACAGCCGTCGCATTTGGTTGCGCTGACTTCAACAGTACAAACCGCTCAAGGACCAGCACGTCCATATTTGTTGACATAAAGCACCGGTAGGCATGCTCTGGAGTACAAACAATGGGTTCCCCACGGATATTAAAACTTGTATTGATTACGACCGGACAGCCGGTCTTTTTCTCGAACGCACGAATTAGTTCTGCATAAAGCCCATTTCGTTCCGCATCGACTGTTTGCACACGAGCTGAATAATCAACATGCGTAACAGCTGGAATGTCAGACCGAGGCACCTTGAGCTTGTCAAGTCCACGAACATCATGACCGCTGGCACTGTCCTTGAGTCTACGATGGTCCTGTACTGGTGCGACAAGCAACATATACGGACTGTCTTCTCCCGGTCGCATCTCAAAGTACTCATCCACGCTATCACGTAACACAGACGGTGCGAACGGACGAAACGATTCACGAAACTTAATCTTTAAATTCATCACCGATTGCATCTTGGCACTACGGGCATCACCGATAATGCTGCGAGCACCAAGGGCCCTCGGCCCAAATTCCATACGCCCCTGAAACCATCCGACCACTTTTTCGTTGGCCATTAAGTCCGCCACCGTCTCACAAAGTGCGGCATCGTCCGGCTGTTCCCCATAAACCGCCCCGACCTTGTCAAGAAATATCTTGATCGCATCAGGAGAAGAACGTGGTCCAAGCAATGATCCCTGCTGCCCATCTGGCTGAATCGGTGTTCGGGAGTTACCCAACAACTGATGCCAAATGAACAGGGCAACACCGAGCGCCCCACCAGCGTCGCCGGCCGCTGGTTGAATCCAGACATTGTCAAATGGTCCTTCACGCAAGATTCGACCGTTGCCAACGCAATTAAGGGCAACCCCTCCTGCCAAGCACAAATTACGTTGGCCCGTTTCTGCATGAACGTGCCGAGCCGACCGCAGCATGATCTCCTCGGTAACTTCTTGAATGGAAGCTGCCAGGTCCATTTCCCGTGCCGTAATAGGCGCCTCTGGTTTTCTTGGAGGACCGTCGAAAAGTTCATCGAACTTTGACGATGTCATCTTGAGTCCCTCGCAATAATTAAAGAAGGACATATCCATGCGAAAAGACCCGTCATCTTTCAAATCGATCAAATGTTCACGAATACGGTCAACATACGTCGGCTCTCCATATGGAGCGAGACCCATCAGCTTGTACTCACCCGAATTCACCCTAAACCCCGTGAAATACGTAAAGGCTGAATAGAGCAACCCAATCGAATGCGGAAATCGCTGTTCGTGGGTTAATTCAATGCGATTGCCCTGACCGACACCGTATGTCGTCGTCGCCCACTCACCGACACCATCCAGTGTCAGGATGGCAGCCTCGTCAAAGGGCGACGGGAAAAATGCACTCGCCGCATGTGATTCGTGGTGTTCCGTAAAAACAACCTGTTTGTGATACCGCCCCTCGAGACCTTTGGCAATTTCACGCGGGAGATGCAGTTTCTGCCGGGCCCACAGAGGAACAAATTTCAGGAAAGACTGAAACCCACGTGGGGCATACGATAGATAGGTTTCAAGTAATCGTTCAAATTTCAAAAACGGTTTCTCGTAAAAGCCAACGTAGTCCAGCTGCTCAGGTGTTAAGCCAGCCTCATCGAGGCAATACCGAATCGCGTGAGCAGGAAACTCGTAATCATGCTTTTTTCGCGTGAAACGTTCTTCCTGTGCAGCAGCAACGACCTCTCCGTCAATTACAAGTGCCGCAGCGGAGTCATGATAAAAAGCCGAAATCCCCAGAATCGCAGTCATTAATAACTTTGTAACCTAAGCGACCACTAGGCAGTTTTGTCCTGCTTCTCAGTCGTCGTTGTCATATCACTCGGACGCTCTGCCTTTGGTAGCGGTTCAACGTCAGCCGAAATCCCAGACGAGGACCTTGAGATTTTACGCGAGTCGATGGGTAACAGTCCGTACTCGGTCGCAACTTGCTCCACAACGGCCCGAATCCCCGCATGTACGCGAACCGCTCGACGCCAAATGCTACCGAGAACAACCGCGCTGACTCCACACCAAGCAAAAAATGCAACGATCTGCCCAGTTGTCAACAGTAAGCTCCCACCAATACCAAATCCGATTAGCGCGAAAACGCCCCAAGGTGTCAACCGATGCCGCGTTGCTACCCTGAAGAGGCTTCGTCCTCCGTCATGCTCTTCCAGCAATGTCCGTAAATCGACCCAGCCGAGAAGCCCGGTTGATACAGACACATCACGATCAAGCTGCCATGGATCATGCGCATGCACAGAACGCGTCGCACTATGCGACTGAAGTCGACGGACCATCTCATTCAGCAACAGCACACGATCAATCCACCGCTCGCTCCAAAAGTCGTCAACGGTGAGACGACGGATTAGCAAGGGCATTACATTCGGCCACGATAGTCGATATGTAACTCCCCGTATCGGAGAAACGAAACCCTCTCGACGGTCGGCTACAACCGGGGACCACAAATGACCAAGAAAACGACCCCAAGCACGAGCGATTGGTTGTACAAGATGCAGCCACGCAATCATTAAACGGTACCGCAAGACACTGAGTCGCTGTGAACCACCAATCTGCGGCAGCACATTCACATCAGTCCGCCATCCGTAAACCAAGCAGCGGAATATCGTTGTGGCAAAGCCGATGCCTGCTGCGAGTAGCATGACTCCAGCCACACGGGTCTGTCCCACCACCAGACAGCCCACACCAACAGCAACTAAAGCGACCGATGCCATTTGCCAGGGCATCAGATGCGGCAAAGAAATCAGTGACGGCACCTGCGCGCTATATATCGTCGGAAAAGCAGCCGTTCCCCACGTGCCCGCATTGACCCGCATCCTGGAAATTGCATGCATAAATGGCAAAGGACTATAGATGCGACCTTTCCAGAGTGCCTGACCATCAAGAAAACGTTCTGGATGGACTTCCATCAACCACGTCTCGGCTTGGCCGTACCCAACTTGCTGACGCCAAAAAGCCTTGACGGTATTTCGATGTCGGTGCCAAACCAGCGCCGACGGTGCAAACTCAATACGCCCTCCGCTCGCCTGCAACCGCCAACACACGTCGACATCATCACCAGCCGCATGAAAAGATTGATTGAAACCACCAATCGCTACTAATGCATTCAGACGAAACGCCATATTGCAACCCGGCACATGTTCAGCGAGTCGATCATCGATCAAGATATGCGTGGGTGACCCAGGTGCACGTGCAACGCATTGAGCAACCCACGGGTCATCATCGGGAACAACATTAGGGCCACCGCTACCGACCGCATCTGAACGTAGAAAAGGTTGAACCAGATACGTCAACCACTCTGGGTCGACCCGGACATCTGCATCGGTATAAGCAACTATCGTCCCTGTCGCATGATTAATCGCAAGGTTCCGGGCTGCACTTAGTCCGACGTGGTCTGTATCGATGACCGTAACACCACCATGTCGTCGTGCGACTGGGCCAGTAGCATCTGAAGACCCATCATTAACAATAATAATTTCGTGGTCTGGATAGTCGAGCGCTAAGAGAGATTCCAAGCATTCTCCAATGGTATCGGCAGCATTATGCGCACACACTAAGACCGAGACACGCGGCCACAACGCCCGCTGTTCCTGATCAAATCCAACATCACTGTACTCACGTGAAACACCAAGCAGCGCAGGTTTCGGCTGGCGGTCGACAGTTGTCAGTCCAAATCGCCAATCACTGACGGGTTGACCACCACGCCACCAATCATCCGTCCATGAAAACACTACTGCCCCACACGCACCTTCCTCAAAAACCGTTTTGACTTGCATAGCTGCAAGGTCGGCCTGCCCCGGTTCTCCTTCACTCAGGCTATCCGCACCAATTTCAGTGAGGAGTAATGGACGATTTCCAGCAACTACCTGAAGATGCGCCACATAAGCACGCAAATCACTCTCACGATGCAAATAGACGTTAAAGGCACACACATCGAAAAACGGTAGGTCGAGATACTCAGTTGGCGGGTAATTAACGTACGTGAGCAACACATCCGGGACAACCGCTTTCGCATCGTCGTAGACATTTCGAAGAAATGCCTCAACTCGTGAAGCACCGTGCCAACGAACAACACCAGGTGGAATTTCGTTGCCTAGTGCAACGAGCAGTGTTGCCGGATGATCAGCAATCGCGCGAACTTCCTCAACAATACCGTGACGGATCGATTGTGTCCGTGCCCTATCGTCAAGGAACGCGACATGCTGCATCCACGGTATCCCAATGATCACGGATAAACCTGCGGCCGCAGCTTCATCAAGGAAATCAAGACGTGGCACCGTATACGTGCGAACCGTATTGATGCCGCACTCCGTCATCACACGGAAGTCATCTCTAACCTGCGAAAGTCTCGGAAACTGATAACCATCATTGTCCGGTGCAAAAGTGCCATACGACACACCTTTAATCCGAAAGCGACGTCCTCGCCACGCAAGAAATTTTCCGTCGACGCGCGAAAATAGATCAGACTCAACGTGTGTAAATGGCATGACAAAAGACCGAATCGATTCGATGGGTTTCAGAACTGCTAATACTACTCGGACTACAGAGGTATAATCGGCGACCCATGCTCGATCATCGCACGCGTATCGAGTGCGTCTGGCGGTTCCTAGCCGCACTCCTTGTGTCGGGACTCCCGACTTCAGCTACAGCACAAGAATCGGTCTCACTTCAAACGAACGTAACCATTTTCGGTGACAATACCGAATTCTTTAACCCTTTCCGAGATGGCGAAACGCTTCTCGGAGCCGCTGGTTCTGTGGCAGTCGATATCGATCTAAACGAAGATGTCACGTTCCGCGGGGGACTGTTCTTCGACCACCGCTTCGGGTCCAAACATTTTTTGGAACAAGTACGCCCGGTCATTAGTCTCTCGGTTGACCAAGGAGTTTCTCGCTTTACATTTGGAACACTCGACACAGTGCCACGGGACGGCATCGGGCCGGACCTCGTTGG
>CAUZRA010000065.1:0-6825 GCA_963582035.1 Vicinamibacteria bacterium
GTTCATTTATTGGCACCGCACTCCCAACTGGCGGCGCCGATATCACTCGCGCCTACGCATTATCGCAACACACCGATAATGCCCGTGCGGCCGTCGCGTCTGTCGCTGTGGATCGTCTCCTCGGCGTGACTGCACTCATGCTGCTCGCCGTCGTCGGCCTTTCTCTTACACCGGACGACGCTACGAATCCGCTCAGACTGTTCGCTATGACCATCAGCGTTGTAACTGTCATCGCAACCACTACAGCTTTTTTTGGCGACTATCTCACGAATCTAATTTTCCCGACGCAGATTCGACAGCATCCGATCGGTCAATGGATCATCGACACGGCCGCGAATATTGCACTATTTCGAACACGTTATCGCGTCCTCGCAATCGTGTTCTTTCAGTCACTCCTCGTTCAAACACTCCGTATTTTCGAAGTGTTTCTTTTAGGATCTGGCCTAGGCCTCAATGTCGACCTTACCTACTACCTGAGCTTTATGCCCATTGGACTACTTGCCTTTATGCTGCCCGTCTCTATCGCAGGCATTGGAATTCCACAAGGTATCGTTGTCTGGCTACTGCAACCACTGGGCATCTCAGGTGCACAATCCTTTGCCCTATCGACGCTCATCGTCGTGCTTGGCGTGTTCTGCACCATCCCTGGTTTGTTTCTTTACCTGCGTAATCGCAACAGCCTCGGCTAATGGTCTGTGGTTAAATTTAGCTTCAACAACAACTAGTCCGATCAGTCGAAAGCCGTGGTTTATACTCTCCCTGTTTTGGTAAGCCAAATACTCAACAAACACCGATTCCAATACTTCCTAGTCGCTGTACTACATATTGGTTTTGTGCTTCTTCCTTTAGATACAGTCGGACAATCTCACTTACTGAAGTCGAATGCGCCGGTCCCGTTGACACCCATCCATGGAACACAACTTGAAGAACTGCCTACCTCGGTGAGCATGACCGCATCGAATGCACGTGGCACGTACGCAACAGCCGTATTCAATTATCGCTTCGAGGTATACGACGCAACTGACGGTCTCGTTTTACTCGCATCATCACTGGTCTCATCAGGAAACGCCACAATAACGTTTTCCTACACCGGCCCCTTCGACTTTAGTCGCATCTATCAATGGCGTGTACAGGCAGAACTAGACGGTGCGAACGGCCCTTGGACCGACCTCTGGACATTCGAAACACCCGCGACACCAACTCCGCCACCGGCGAACCCGTTGAGCTTCACTGATATCTCGGTTGCCGCTGGCCTGTCCGGACCACCTTCGATTCCCCTCGGTGGCCATGGCGCCGCCTTCGCTGATGCCACGGGTGATGGCCAGCCTGACCTGTACATCACAAACCATTTCAACGACCCGGTCGCCGACCTGTTCTTTGTAAATCAGGGTGCCGGCACATTCCTTGAGTCAGGGACATCACGTGGGGTTGCGGATTTCGATGCGGGTTCACACGGTGCGGCCTTCGGTGACCTCGACAACGACGGTGACTTCGACCTTGTGAACGGAACAACGGGAACCGGAAGCAGCGGATTGGCAAACAATATTTATCGCAACGACAGCGGCACCTTCACCGACGTCACACCGGCCTCAATACGTAACCGCGACGCTGGCACTCGTGGCATCGTCACCTTCGACATGGACCGCGATGGCGACCTGGATATTTTCGCAGTTAATGGTTGGCTCGGGGCAGGAGATCCCGCGAGTGAACGAAACGAACTATTTCGTAATGATGGCAATTTCCAATTCACTGAAATTACGAGTGGCGCTGCATATACCGCGCTGGCTGGACAGGGCGTGACAGATACGGACTACGATGGCGACGGCGATGTCGACCTGCTAGCCGGAAATCGTGATGGCGACATGATCATCCTGAAAAATGATGGTTCCGGAAACTTCTCATTGGTTGACCCCGACACTATCGGCATCATCCATCGTGCCTATAGTGGCATAACAACCGGCGACATCGACAATGATGGCGACCTCGATATGGTTGTGGTCGGCCTCGATTCTGCCGGAGACACGATTGGACACCTCTATCGTAATATTGGAGCCGGTACTTTTTCATTTCTCAGAAGTTTTAATGGAATCGACGGTTATATGGGAGCCTTCGCCGACCTGGATCATGACGGAGACATCGACCTCGCATTTGCCGGAGATGACCGCGTCTACATCAATGAAGGCTCCGGAACCTTTGCATCAGGTCCCTCAGTACCTGTTGATGGCATAAATGACCCACGTGCTATCGCCTTTGCTGACATCGACAATGATGGCGACATGGATTTTGCCATCGGCGTAAAACGGAGTCGGAACTGGTTAGTCCGAAACAATGTCAACGGAGGACGGTGGCTCAAAATCAAATTACTCTCGCCGCAAGGTCAAATTGGAGCCTTTGGCGCCCGAGTAACCATCTCCGATGCTTCAAACGCCGCTGCCCAGACGATTGCCAGCCGAGAAAGCCGGAGTAACAACGGCTATCTCGGACAAGATGACCCAGTCCTTCACGTTGGCCTCGGCAATGTCACAACCGTCAATGTGTCGGTCACCTTTAGCGACGGCACAACACGAATCGTGTCCAATGTTTCATCGAATCAGACGGTGACGGTCGATGGGTCGACGGGGGGCAATGCAGCGGTATATGTCACACGGCACGATCCAGAATAAACAGAAACCGCGAATCATTAGTTGCTAAAGTGTCACAGCGACAACTATGGGTCTCGACGATAAAGCCACACAATTCTTACTCGCTTCCCGTCAACTCGGTGTCTCTTTCGAACAGACAGCAACGATCGGAAGACAACGGCTCTACATCACTAAATCTGGTCTAGCGAAACGCTTGTCGGCATTTGGCATCACAACAACTAGTGAAACGGCTCAGCGTCTCCTTGAAGAAGCGCAGGGCTATAGTGAGCCTTTGTTCAGACTGTTAGGTGCGACCCGCACAGAATCATTCGACGCATCGGACTACGAGGGCGCATCGTGTGTCCTCGACTTGAATCAACCCATACCCTCCGAACGCGCGGCATCATTCACTGCCGTTGTTGACTCAGGCACACTTGAACACGTGTTCAATTTCCCCGAAGCCATTCGAAACTGCATGCAGATGGTGAAACTCGGCGGCCATCTACTGTCCATTACAAATGTAAATAATCTAGCTGGACACGGGTTCTATCAATTCTCTCCTGAATTGTTCTACCGCGTGCTGTCTGAAAGCAACGGTTTTACCGTCACACGGCTCCTCGTTACTGAAACATCATCACCGCACTGGTACGAAGTTAGGGACCCAGTCGACGCACGCGGACGGGTCCAGCTACGCACGTTCCGACCAACGTACCTTTGCGTGGTAGCGCAACGCACTGCCATCAAGCCGATATTTACGGTGCCGCCACAACAAAGTGACTATGTCACTCAATGGCACGCAGCAGACGGAAACACGGCAACTCACATCAAGACAGCGGAAGGTCTACACCCGATTGAACAGCACGCGCCTGCTCGTCTCGCCCGCGTCATAAAATCGCTCTATCACTTCTTGCAAGCGACAGTCTTGCCATTTGACCGACGCGCGTTCCGTCGCGTTTCAATTACCGAGTTGACGACTAAACACTTTTCGTAACGAACACTACTTGCGACAAAACGCCATGAGATGCCACCCCAGTGGACGAACGAGCACAAGAGGGATGACAGTAAACGCTTTGACGAACACTCCGTTATAAAGAGTACCTTTCCATCCTTTATGCAGTCGGGACCGGACTGGAAACCGTTCGGGGACAATTTTCGCCTCCGGAAAGCTGCCCAACATACGACGAAACTGACGAATTGAAAACAGTCGGAGTACCGGAGCGTCTGCATGCTCCAAGCCAACACCCATGACCTTCGATAGCGCCTGGAGCCACGAGAACCGGTTGTAGACCATAAAAATAGCTTGACCACCGGGTTTCAACACGCGGTGGCACTCACGGATCATCCGCTCTGGATCAGCCGTGTACTGCAACACACCGTGCCCATACACAACATCGAACGTATTGTCCTCAAACGACAGCGCTTCTCCATTCTGAATTTGGAAACTAGCCGTCTGTGGCACTTCATGTAATGCAAAATTTGTCTTGGCAAGCTCAATCGACTGAGTCGACAGGTCAACCCCGGTCACACAAGCACCCCCCTTGGCAAACCGCAGCAGATCGGTACCAATTCCGCAACCGACCTCTAAAAGATGCTGCCCACGGTATCCCGTGAAATCAACAACCTGTGGCAAATAGCGGAGTTTGTCGAATCGATAGTCATCAAGATCATCGAAAAACTCCAACGACCCAACGGGGTGTTCTGTCATTTCAAGATCGTGAATACTGTGGTTCCAGTAGGTTGCGATCTGTGTGATTAATCCATCGGCATGATGCACGGGATGTAGTATATGCCCTGTGCAGAGGGACTTAGGAAGACTCGCCGACACCAACTTTGACGTCGTTGTTGTGGGCGGAGGTATCTACGGAACGACTGCTGCCTGGGATGCTGCGCTACGGGGATTATCTGTGGCGCTGATTGACCGTGCCGATTTCGGAAGCGGCACATCATTTAATAGTGCCAAAACGGTGCACGGTGGCGTCCGTCTGTTGCAATCAGGGAATGTCCTTGGACTGCGACAATTTGTCCAGGAACGTCGTGTACTTAGCCGTATCGCGCCACACCTGATCCAGCCAATGCCTTTTGTAATTCCGACGGACCGATCGTTTTCTCGGCATCGCTGGCTCATGCGACTCGGCTTTGCACTCAACGACCTTTTAGCCGGTGACCGCAATCATGGTGTCGACCCAGCCAACCATCTGCCGCATAGCCGACTACTCTCGCGCGCGGAATGTCTACGACTCAATCCATTCATTGACCCGGACGGCGTTACAGGTGGAATTAAATGGTTTGACTGCCAAATGCACAACAGTGACCGAGTCAACTTGTCCTTCGTACTATCCGCCGAGGCAAAAGGGGCAGTCGTAGCCAACTACGTCGAATGCATCGGAGCCAATCGACACAATGGTCGCGTCAACGGTATTACCGTCCGTGACCGTCTCAATGGGGAACAGTTCGATATACGCGCACGCGTCGTGTTGAACGCAGCAGGACCGTGGGCCCCCTCTCTCTTGACGAAATTAATCCCCGACGCACGTCCCACACTGCCCCACGGATTGTCTAAGGCGATGAACCTTATTCTGGAAAAACCAATGGCACACCAGCATGCGGTCGGCGGACAGAGCAATTCGCGACTGCTCTTCCTCGCGCCTTGGCGAGGGTTCACTCTAGCCGGCACCAGCCACACTCCCTTTAAGTCCGTTCCTGACACGCTCTCGGTCACACAACCGGAAGTCGAAGAATTCCTTCGAGACATTAACAACGCGTTTCCCGGGTTAAGTGCCGAGTTTAAGGACATACGATTAGTCCACAGAGGTTTGCTCCCAAGTCAGGAAGACAGTGCCACTGGTGTCAGGCTGCTTAAACAGAGTGCTGTGCGTGACCATCGACAAGACGGACTTCCTGGCTTAATTAGTATTCTTGGCGTCCGCTATACAACCGCGCGATATACAGCACAGCAAGCAATTGATACGGTATTTTCCGTGCTCCATGTAGCTGCGACTCCGTGTCAAACACACAACACGCCTGTCATCGGTGGGGCGCTTAATGACGTCCGTGAATTCTTCGAATCCGCAACAAACAACACTTCACCAGTTCCCGATCACAATACCCGCGAGCGCTTAGCACGGACATACGGGTCCACTCATACGCGTCTCTTAGAAACCATTCGAAATACACCGGAGGATGGTGAACCCCTGAGTTCTGACTGTGCAATCACACGCGCCGAAGTAACACATGCTGTCCGAGAAGAGATGGCCGTACATCTGTCAGATGCTCTCCTCAGACGAACCGAGGCTGGATCCGCTGGGCAACCCGACGAGACAGCGCTCCGCACAGCCGCCGAGACCATGGCTCAGGAACTGGGCTGGTCGAACGAACGAATAACGGCAGAAATTTCCGACACTCAAGATATCTATGAGCTGCCCGTGTGACTACACACCTCTAACACCAACTTCCTGCTCCACTTACGACATTCCTCCATAAGCGACTGGAATCGACCTATCCCGTGTCGTGCGTACGACCGACAAATATTAAGACGTCGGCTCTCTTTTAAGCGCCTCAACACATACACCTTGAGACGCGTGCGGTATGCAGCTACTTACGATGCGGGACAACTCACATCAACTCATTCACATCGTCGTCGTTTTCTCTCTAGCGTGCTTCATTACGGCTTGTGGAACCGAAAAAAGCCGGAACCCGCTTAGTCCTTCGATTGCAGGTTCAATCGAAGGCGTTGCAATCTCATCGCCAGCAAGCTTGCAACCAACGGAAGGTCACCTAGTCCGGATGACAGACCAACCAATTCATTTGACCTTCAATCAGTCCACGTCAAACAGTGAACGACCTTTTTGGTATGAACTACAGGTCAGTGCCGACACCTCTTTTACAGGCATCATCTATGCGGCTGAAAATATTCCTCCAAGTGGAAGTCCGACTGAGCGATATACGCTGGAGACGACACTCGACAACGACCACCAGTACTACTGGAGAGTCCGTGCATTAGATGGAGCCAATACTGGTCCGTACTCAGCCACGGCCTCATTCGAACTTTTCACACCACTCGTTGTGGGCCAACCAACAGCCGTCTCCCCACTAAACGGAACCATCGCCAGCACGAACCAACCATCGCTCGTCATCACAAATGCCGCGATTGTTGGGACGACTCTCTCCACGACCTACCGGTTTGAAGTCTCAACGGATCACACCT
>CAUZRA010000066.1:0-6759 GCA_963582035.1 Vicinamibacteria bacterium
TTGAGGCAGCGCGATTGTCCAAGGATCGAATGGGCCAATACCTTGTTGCAGGGGTTCTGGCTGGGTTTACGTTTCAGGTGATTTATAACGTCACGATGTCGGCAGGTCTAGCTCCCGTTAAGGGGCTGCCTTTGCCACTGATGAGCTATGGAGGCTCTTCTGTCATTGCGACATTGCTTGGGTTTGGGCTCATTCTGAATGTGAGAATGCGTCGATTCACGAATTGATGGTGTCTAGTGGTTGGTAGATTAGGGTTGTGCAATGTGCGAGGTATGACGACGGGAACCGTTGTCAGTTCGACGGCATATTTGTGCTTGTGTAAGGTGCCTATGACTGTATCGCTAGATCCACGGGAGATTGGAACACATGAACAAGGAGATGATTGTCTCCTCGAATGGTCACGAAGTGGTGGCTTCGATTCTCGAGGAGGATAAAGTAGGTGAAATTTACATTGAGCGCGAGAAAGACCGCGGTGTTGTTGGCAACATCTACAAAGGTCGGGTCAACAAGGTGTTGCCAGGAATGCAGTCAGCATTTGTCAACATCGGTCTTGAGCGAGACGCGTTTCTTTATGTTTCTGACGTAATTGACACTTTAGATGAATTCGATCAGCTAGAGGCCGCGGACGAAGAACTTGAATCAGGTCCGGAGACTGCCCAGCCGGAGTCTTCGAAAGAGCGAGGGTCTCGTCAGCGTAATGCGGGGCGGGGACGATCGAATCCGCGTGCTCAGCTGAAACCGACTCATAAAATTGATGAATTACTGGAAGCTGGGCAGGAAATTCTTGTTCAGGTTGTCAAAGAGCCACTAGGGACGAAAGGTGCTCGAATTACGACTCATCTAAGTGTGGCTGGTCGGTTCCTCGTGTTTATGCCAGCGTCTGACAATATTGGAGTTTCACGGAAGATCGATACGAGAGAAGAAAGAGGTCGACTTCGTGGAATTGTCCGCCAGTTTAGAGAAGAGCACGAAATGACCGGCGGCATAATCATACGGACCGCTGCATCGAAGCGCTCGAAAGATGACATCAGTGGAGACCTTGCCTATTTCCATCAATTTTGGACTGAGACTCAGTCAAAGATGGAGTCGCTCCAGGCACCAGCCTTACTCCATCATGAAGAGAGCCTAGTTGCAAAGCTCTTAAGGGACTTTTTGACGGATGATTTTTCGGCTATACGAATTGATGACAAGAAAGAGTATGACCGTGTCGTGCGCCTCATTGAACGCATCATGCCAAACATGGTGTCTCGTATTCAGCACTATACGAAGCCGTTTCCGATCTTTGAAGAGTACGGCGTGCAGTCGGAGCTTGATAAAGCCCTTCGGAGCAAAGTATGGCTTAAGTCTGGTGGATATCTGGTTATCAATCCCACTGAGGCGTTAGTAGCGATTGACGTAAATACTGGTCGTTATGTTGGTAAACGGACAGGTCGCCTTGAAGACACTATTGTCAAAACAAATTTAGAGGCAGCGAAAGAAATTGTGCGCCAGATCCGTCTCCGAGATCTTGGGGGCATCATTGTTCTTGATTTTATCGATATGGAAGAACGACAAAATAGACAAAAGGTGGCGCACGCTTTTGAGCAAGAACTCAGGCGTGATCGTTCGCCGTCAAAGACCGTCCAGGTATCTGACTTTGGACTCATTATTGTTACGCGGAAGCGGGTAAAGAAAAGTCTTGAGCGGCAACTCACCGAGCCTTGCCCGTACTGCTCTGGTAGTTCGGTGATTAAGTCATCTTCGACGATTTGTTATGAGATCTTGTCAGAAATGCGAAAACTCAGCGGCGAACTAAATGGACATGTTATTCAGTTGCGCGTTAACCCGGACATTGCCAGAGTTCTGAATCAAGAAGAGAAGGGTGTCCTGCGAGAGTTGCATCTGGTAATTGGAAGTGAAATCACGATCAAGTCAGACGGACAGTTGCACCATGAGCAATTTGATGTGATGGCAGTGTGAAGGAAGTCTTGATTTCTAGCGACGCCATCGCACTTTGTCGAAATCTTTGATGCGATTACCTCGAAATGTGATCCCTTCATAGTGAAGTAGTTGAGACTTCATTGCTAAGAGGTTGTACCCACCAAGTCGGCCATTTGCAGCAACAACACGGTGACAGGGGATTCCCGACTCGGAACAGGTTCGCATAATGTTACCGACGGCACGCCACGCGTGAGGTCGGCCGGCCATGGATGCGACGTCCCCGTAGGTCGCAACATGTCCAATTGGGATCTGACGAACGACTGTCAGTACGCGCTTGGTAAAGTGCTTGGAGTGATTGGGCAATTTGATTCCGTGCTTTATTTTCAGCTACGACCTGTCTCATAAAACACAATAAACGGTCAAGGCTGCGTCTTTCGCCAGACCTCGTCAATGGCGTTTGCGTTAAGCAGTTTTGTCGCGTACGCAATCTGTCCGACGTGGAGGGCATAGTGAGTCACCTGAAGACTGATGATATCCATAACAATTGCCGGTTTGAGCGCACGCTCTGCTGGAGTGAGTAGCGTTGCTGGGTCAAGGTGTGAGAGGACGTCATCTGCTTCCTCAATAGCAATGTTGAGATGCGCGAGCAGCTCTGCGGTTGGGTGCGAGCGTCGTTCAGAGAACTCGGCATCTCGGTTCCGGACGAAATTACTGTTACCGATCACGTGTCCGATATAAAACCGTGTCGAGCCTATACAGTGCAAAACAAGGTTTCCGATTGCGTTGGAAGCTTCATTCGGCCTCCACCAGATCTGTTCGAGTTGCAGGCCATTAAGACATTCCTGTATCTGTCTTGTGAGGTGTACGCAGAGACGGGAGCGAGCGTTCTGAAGGAAGGTAGATTCAATAGTTTGTTCTGTCACTGGTTCTCCTTTCCAGCCAGTGCTCGATGGGCAAGAATTTCAGTTTAGCGTCGCCAGATCGGCAAGTAACAGAATCCGGCTAGGATAATATTTTGTATCGCGCAGGTTGTCGGGTACCACGATGGACGAATGGTCGAGAGTAGCTCAGCGATATGTGCCAGGTCGAGGATCGCATGAGCGGTCCACGCGACAGCCAGTATGGTCAGGGCTCGTTCGGGTATCCAAGTAGTAGCGATCGCGGCTAGTAGGATGAATCCTGTTGAGAGCGCAATATCAAGTTCAATTCGCGGCTGTTGTTCTTGGGTAAGTGAGAGGCCGATATACACGCCAGCTGTCAGAACCAGTAATAACGCTGCATATTGAGCGAGGCGAAGCTCTGCAACTAGACGGTCTGGATTTGTTGTTTCCATACTCGCGGCCTGACTTGAGAGCCAAATGACACCGCAGCTAAAAGCCAGTGTGGATAGAGAAAAAGCAGGGGAGAAGTCAGGCATGATGTTTTCAGGCTAGCGTCAAATCTGTCGCTCGATCAAATGAGAAACGGAGACGGTTTTACGCTCGGGCACGGTTTGCGCAATAGAATCACCCGGTACGATGGAGAATTCACGGTCAAACCATCGGGTCCGGGGTAGTGCCGCATGCCTTGCGGTTGTCCTCGCGATCATAGCGTTTGCTTTTTACTCATCTATACCTGGGCAAGTGCGTGCATTAATGGGGATAGTTGCATTCATTTTGACAGCAGTTGCGTGTTCGGTAAATCCGAGTGGTATACGGTGGTCGTTTGTTGCGCGTGGCGTGATGCTGCAAGTGGTTTTGGCGGCCGTAATTCTGAAGCTATCAGTCGGTGGCGTGCGTCCTGGATACATCGTGTTTACGTGGCTAGCTGCGGGTGTGACACGTTTCCTTGAATTTACAAGTGTGGGTGCTGTTTTTGTATTTGGAGAGATTGCTGATCCGCAAGCGATGGCGTCCGTATTTCCAAATGGTTTTGTGCTGGCATTTGCGGCGTTACCGATCATTGTTTTTGTATCGTCCGTGTTTACCGTGCTTTATCACCTTGGGGTCATCCAGATAGTTGTACGTTTACTTGCGAAATTAATGATGCCTCTTTTGGGAACCAGTGGTGCTGAAACACTTTCAGCTGTTGCTAATGTTTTTATGGGGCAGACGGAAGCACCGATAATCGTCCGGCCCTATGTTCCGAGGATGACACAGTCCGAACTACTCGCGCTTATGACCGGTGGATTGTCCACGATTGCCGGGAGTATGTTTGCTGTTTATGTTGGGCTGGGGGCTGACCCAGTCGCTATGTTGACAAGTAGTGTGATGGCCGCTCCCTGCGGACTGTACCTCGCAAAGATCTTATTACCGGAAACAGACATTCCAGTCACGCTAGGTGACGCGAATGTAGAGGTTAATAGTGAGCACGCCAATGTTGTTGATGCTGCGGCCAGTGGCGCGTCAAACGGTATGCAGTTGGCACTCAATGTGGCAGCGATGTTGATTGCGTTTTTGGCATTTATAGCCATGATTGACTATCTGTTGGCGCTAATTCGACCGGGCCTATCGATGTCAGCTGTCATGGCCATCTTCTTTTCACCAGTGGCTGCACTGATAGGCGTTCCAGGCGCAGACGTACCGTTTATTGCAGACTTGCTTGGTACTAAGCTTGTGACTAATGAGATGGTGTCGTACGTAAAGTTGAATGGTGAATATTCAGGCGTTATTAGTGACCGGGGACATGTCTTGGCCACGTATGCGCTGACTGGGTTTGCCAACCTTGGGTCGATTGGAGTGTTGCTGGGTGGGATTGGTGGAATGGCGCCTGGGCGCCGAGCGGATTTGGCCCGCCTAAGTTCTAAGGCACTGCTCGGTGGATTCATGGCAACTCTCATTAATGCATCGATCGCGGCTCTTCTGCTGTGATGGCCTTGTATCATTCAATTTATGCTACCGACCGTTGACTGGAAAGACGGCCATGTTGTCATGGTCGACCAGAGAAAATTACCTACGCAGGAAATCTACGTCGAACTTCGAACAGCCCGTGAGGTGGCTCGAGCTATAGAGAAAATGATTATCAGAGGTGCGCCGGCGATCGGTATTGCGGCAGCCATGGGTTTGGCGCTGGGCGTCTCTAAGAGTAAGGCTAAAGGAACTGCGGCGCTGGCTACGGAGTTTTATAAGTTGTGCGACATGATGGCCGCGACAAGACCAACAGCTGTCAACTTGTTCTGGGCGATTGATCGCATGAAGCGAGTTTTTTCAGAATCAGCTCGGGCAGGGCGGTCACCGGCTGAGATTCGCGAGGTTTTGCTTGCGGAAGCACGTAGTGTTCATGACGAAGATGTCGCAAGTTGTCGAGCGATGGGTGAGCATGGTGCGACAATACTTCCGGATGACGGTCGTGTATTGACGCACTGCAATGCGGGGGCGCTTGCAACAGGCGGCTATGGGACAGCGCTTGGTGTAATCCGAGCGGCGGTTGAATGTGGCAAGCACATTGTTGTTTATGCTGACGAAACCAGACCGTTTCTCCAGGGCGCACGACTCACCGCATGGGAGCTTCTTCGGGACGGTATTGAGACGACGATAATCACTGACGGCATGTCTGGTTCACTTATGCGTCGTGGTTCGGTTGATGCGGTTGTTGTGGGTGCTGACAGGATTGCAGCCAATGGCGATGTGGCAAACAAGATAGGGACTTACACGGTCGCGGTTCTTGCGCGTGAGCATGATGTGCCGTTTTACGTTGCTGCGCCGACATCAACGGTCGATCTCGCGACGACTGATGGGAGTGGAATTCCGATTGAGGAACGCGACCGGCGAGAAGTGACACACGTCGGGTCTAAGCGTGTGGTCCCAGAAGATGCCGGTGTGTGGAATCCTGCTTTTGATATCACGCCCCACCGGTTTGTGTCTGCCATCATTACCGAGCACGGTATTTGTCGGCCACCGTATGTGGACAGTTTGAAAGCTGTTTGTGAACTGACGTAATTGGCATGGACATTTTAGGTATTGAAACGTCCTGTGATGAGACCGCAGCCGCTGTCGTCTCTGATTCGGGTGATCCATTACGACCGTGGATAGTGCGATCCAATGTTGTTGCGTCCCAGACGGATATTCATCGCGAATGGGGTGGGGTTGTCCCTGAGATCGCTTCACGTCAGCATATTCGAGACATATGTCGTGTGGTTGAACGGGCAATATCAGACTCAGGTAAAAACTGGTCTGATATTGGTGCGGTCGCTGTTACGCAAGGACCGGGGTTGGTTGGGTCGCTCTTGGTCGGAGTGTCATTTGCAAAGTCGTTAGCATGGTCGCTTGGGATTCGGCTAGTACCGGTGCATCATCTTGCCGGCCATATCGAGTCTCTCGTTATTGAAGGCGGTCGTATGCCCCTTCCAGGTGTTGTATTAGTCGTGTCAGGGGGGCACACGAATCTTTATCGCGTGACTTCTGGAAAGAATGATCAGATTGATTATCAATTAATCGGTCGAACTCGTGATGATGCAGCTGGCGAGGCCTACGATAAGGTGGCCACACTTCTTGGTCTGGAGTATCCGGGAGGACCGGTGATCGATCTTCTTGCAAAACAAGGAAACGACCAGGCAGTACAGTTTCCATTTGCGCGGATGACACACGATGATCGCAATGCTGGTCCGATGGTTGATAGACCAGTCGGTTTAGCGGCGACGCATCGCTATCGTCTTCTCGAGTTTAGTTTTAGTGGATTAAAAACAGCTGTCAAACGATATGTTCAGCAGCGTAACGCACAGGTGGCTACTACGAGCGGTTTGTCAGCCGGAGAGGTGGCAGACATTTGTGCGAGTTTCCAGCGTGTCGTGGTTGATAGTCTGCTTGACCGAACTTTTCGGGCGGCACGCCAATACAGTGCCAGAAGTATTGGGATTGCGGG
>CAUZRA010000067.1:0-6709 GCA_963582035.1 Vicinamibacteria bacterium
CCATTTAGACCGCTGGCCGGAGCATAGTGCCCATGTGCGTAGTTGGCGTGCTGCGGTACCGCGGTATCTGTTTTGGGCATTGATGTATGAACTAGGTCTCTATTTCAGGTATACGGACGGCCAGGAGCCTGAAACAGGGTCGGGAGAGAAGACCTTATTTGAGATCTTTAATTATCGATTGAGTGAAGAGCAGTTCAGTAATGCGATAACGAAGCTTCAGGCGTATCGCACGGGCGTACTGCAACACGCTGTGTTTGTGATTGTGCAGTTGTTGATTCGTTTGCAATGGACACAGCCGTTAGTGTGGGCCACTCGGCACCACACATCGATGCGATCAATTCTAGGATTACGGTGAAAAGAAAATTGTACCGGAAACGTTGGCTGAGGTGGATGCTGTCGTTTGTCGGCATCGTGCTTGTAACGGTGCGCGTTGCTACCTGGCCAGTTGAGACTCGACGAGGTGTGAACTTTGTTGTGTCGACATATACGATGCCCCTATACCTCAAGGCCTTTGAATTTATTGATCGGTCGGTTCACTATGAGCGATTGGCAAATACGATTACTGAGGGGGTACGATCTGACCGCGCTAAAGTTGAAAAATTGTTTCAATGGACAGGGCAGAATATTCAGCCGACACCGGACGGTTGGCCGGTCGTAGATGATCACATCTTGAATATCATCATTCGTGGTCATGGATTGGCTGACCAGCGTGCGGATGTATTTACTACATTAGCGACCTATGCAGGGATGCCCGCGTTTTGGGCTTTGTTGCCAAAGCACGCGGATGCACAAATCTTACTGTCCTTTGTGCTTGTTGACGGTCGGTGGGTCGTTGCCGATGTTGCAAGTGGGTTTCAATTCCTCAATATTGATGGAGAACTCGCGACGCTTAAAGAATTGTTAGCACAGCCCGCACAGATCCAAATGTATGCTGCTGGGCTAACAGCTAAAGAAGTTCCTTATACAAAAGTATTCGGCGGGTTGATAATGCCGAAGCCTCCGAGTCCACTCCGTGCTGAACTTCAAATGCCGCTAACACGATTAATTCATGAGGCCCGTACGACTCTGAATTTAGGAACTGACGATGAATCTGACTGATAAGACTGTTTTGGTGACCGGGGGGACCGGGTCGTTCGGACAAATGTTCGCGAAGACAATCCTAGGGCGATATCGTCCGAAGCGATTAATAGTTTTTAGTCGGGATGAATTGAAGCAGTCAGAGATGGCGCGTGATTTGTCCGATCCCTGCCTACGGTATTTTATTGGAGATATCAGAGATCTTGAGCGGTTGCGACGTGCGCTTCAGGGGGTTGATGTGGTCGTCCACGCGGCAGCAATGAAGCAAGTTCCAGCGTGCGAGTACAACCCATTTGAAGCGGTCAAGACGAACGTAATGGGTGCGGCAAATTTAATAGAAGCGTCTATTGACGCCGGCGTCAAGAATGTAATTGCGCTGAGTACCGATAAAGCTGCGAATCCAATCAATTTGTACGGTGCAACCAAATTGTGTGCGGAAAAACTATTTGTGCAAGGGAACTCGTATTCAGGTTCTGGTGGGACATCGTTTTCGTGCGCGCGATATGGCAATGTTGTTGGAAGTCGAGGGAGCGTCGTTCCTATTTTTCTTGACCAACGTGCAAGTAAAACCGTAACCGTGACCGATGAACGTATGACGAGGTTTTGGATTACGTTACAGCAGGGTGTCGATTGTGTGCTGCGTTGCTTGGATATTATGTGTGGTGGAGAGATCTTCGTTCCGAAGATTCCGAGTATGCGAATCATGGATTTAGTCGCGGGTGTGGCGCCAGGCTGTCAGGTGACGTTTACGGGAATTCGACCGGGTGAAAAGATGCATGAAGTGTTGGTTTCCGAGGATGAAGCTCACCACACAGTAGAACTTGAAGATCTTTATGTCATTAAACCGACTCATCCGTGGTGGTCGCCTGAGCACTGGGCCGATGCGCCGTTAGTTCCTGAGGGTTTCCGGTTTACAAGTGATGCAAACAAGAATTGGCTTTCGACTGAGGAATTGAAGTCACTATTGCCATGAACTCTTTGTCTACGTCCACGGCGCTTGCATTATTTGGTGGTGAGCCCGTCAGGACTACTTTGCTTCCGTACGGGCATCAAACCTTGACAGAGGATGACCTTCAGGCGGTTCTCGATGTTCTACGGTCAGATTGGATTACAACTGGACCTAAGATCGAGGAGTTCGAGGAGGTATTTGCGGCGGATGTTGGTTCGAAGCATGCCGTGAGTTTTAGCTCGGGAACGGCAGCACTTCACGGGGCTGTAGCCGTGGCGGGGGTCGAACGTGGACATGAGGTCATCACAACCCCTCTGACATTTTGCGCGACGGCCAATAGCGTATTGTACCAACAGGCTGTACCGAAGTTTGCCGATGTCACACAAGACACATTAACACTTGACCCGTCTGAGGTAGAGCGTCTCGTTTCACGACAGACAAAAGCGATTCTTCCCGTTGACTATGCGGGTCATCCCGCAGACCTTGACGAATTGCTGTCATTAAGTGAACGACACGGACTTGTTGTGATTGAAGACGCTGCTCATGCGTTAGGTGCCCGTTATCGTGGCCAGTCCGTGGGCTCAGTAAGCCATATGACAGTGTTTAGTTTTCACCCCGTTAAGCATCTAACAACGGGTGAAGGTGGGATGGTGACGACAGACAGTGACGCGTATGCGCAGCAGCTTCGTAGCTTGCGCAATCATGGCATTGATCTAGATGCACGCGCCCGGCAAACAACCGGTCAGTGGTACTACGAAATGACAGAGTTGGGTTACAACTACCGCCTAACTGATATGGCGTGTGCGCTTGGTTTGTCGCAGCTTCCTCGGTTGAAACGGAATGTCCAGCGTCGCCGAGATATTGCGCAGCACTACACGGACAAGCTTGGGGCGATGGACGGTGTGAGTCTGCCATCTGTTCGATCGGACAGTGAATCTTCGTGGCATCTGTATCCTGTACGGATCGATCAGGGGCATACGAATAGCAAGCGAGGCGAAATATTCCAGGCGCTGAGAGCAGAAGGCATTGGGGTGAATGTTCATTACATTCCAGTTTACTTGCACCCTTACTATCGAAACCGGTTTGGGGACCGTACCGGTTTATGCCCAGTTGCTGAGAAGGCTTATTCCGAACTCATAAGCTTACCGATGTTTCATGGGATGATGGATAGCGACGTAGATGACGTGGTTGAGGCGGTCGATAAAGTCTTGAGTTATTTCTTTACAGGAATTCGTTGATGATAGAAACCGTCAATATTTGTTCTGGCGCGATTAGGGCATACGGGCTGGTCTAAGCCGCTAGTGAGTTGAGCAGTAATTATGGTGGACGACGTGACAGTGAAATCTGGTTTGGCGTGGAAGAGACCAGAACAGCACTTTCTTCAGGCGATAACTTAGGCGAGCAATGAGCGAGCAGTATGTAGTGGTTGGCTCACATGATTGGACTGATCGGATTTTTGATGAAGTCATTCGTTCCTACCCTGGAACATGGACTTATATCAACAATCCTGCGGTGTTAACGTTAGAAACATTGTCAAAGATCCAGCCGAGGCTCGTGTTTTTTTTGCATTGGTCTTTGAAAGTGCCTTCGGATATAACGAGTGCATTTGAATGTGTTGGGCTTCATATGACTGATTTGCCGTATGGAAGAGGTGGAACCCCGCTTCAGAACCTAATTCTTCGTGGGCATCAGAACACCAAACTAAGTGCATTTAAGTTAGTCGATGAGATGGATGCGGGACCAATTTATTTGAAAGCTGATCTTTCTTTGGAGGGATCGGCCGAAGAAATTTATTCTCGGGCAAGTCATACAGCGGCTGACATGATTCGTCGGTTAATTGAAGAAAAATGTACTCCGAAACCTCAGGTTGGCACGCCAACTATATTTAAGCGACGGACGTCAGAGCAAAGTCGATTATCGGCAGTGAGCACTCTCAATGATTTGTACGATTTCGTGCGGATGCTTGATGCTCCTGGTTACCCGCATGCGTTTCTTGAGCATGGGGCCTATCGTTTTGAATTGTTTGATGTCGTGAAATCGGACAAAGAGTTAACTGCTCGTGTGCGGATTGTTTCTAGACAGCCATGAATATTCTTATTGTTGCGGCACATCCAGATGATGAGGTCTTGGGTTGTGGGGGAACCATGGCTCGTTATGCTGAGGAGCATGAAGTTCACGTCTTGATACTTGGTGAGGGACTTACATCGCGACTTGATGACAGGGAGCGGGCGGAGGTAGAGCCACTTGAGCAGCTGAGAGCGGATGCGACGAAAGCGTCACAACTGCTGGGAGTGAGTTCGATAGAGTTTGGAGGTCTTCCTGACAACCAATTTGATCGGGTTCCCTTGCTTCAGATTATCAAGATGCTTGAAAGCAAGATCCGCACTGTTCAACCAGGGGCAATCTATACGCACCACAGTGGTGATTTGAATGTGGATCATGGCCTGACCTGTCGCGCTGTGCTGACAGCTACGCGACCTGGAATCGGCCACCCGGTTCAAGATGTGTTTAGCTGTGAAATTCGGTCATCCACTGAGTGGGCGTTTCAGCAGGTGACGCCGATTTTTCGACCCAATGTATTTGTCGACATTTCTGCCACTATCGGAACAAAGATTGAAGCGATGGAATGTTATGTAACTGAGTCACGACCTTCACCGCACCCACGGTCGCCGGAGTCTTTACGTGCAACCGCTAAGTATTGGGGTTCGGTCATCGGTCGCGAATACGCTGAGGCATTTGAATTGATTCGGTCATTACGATAAGTGTGCCGACGAGAAATCGAGCGGAAGGCCTGGCGCGTAGTTTGGCGAGTACATGCGGGCAGGATTATGGCCGACTGGAAATTCTCATTAGTGATAACGCCTCTGATGATGATACGGAACGCGTGTGCCGAGAGACGGCTGCGGCAGATAGCCGGATCCGGTATATACGGCAGCAGCAGAACATTGGTTTATACGGCAACCATAACGGATTTACCAGATCGAGACCTGGCGTCGTTCGCTCTTGATCCAGGTCGAGCGAAACTTTATGTGTCCAAGTTTATTGGGCCTAATGATGGTCGTAGCAGTAGTCGATTACTCGATGCATTAGAGTCTTAGGGATGTCGTGCTGGCTGTAGAGTATTCGTGCCGCAGCGTACAAATTCAGTAAGAGACGTGGGGAAGATGAAGGCTATTCGTATTGAAAGTAAATCGATTGGCTGTGGTTCGCCGTGTTTTGTTATTGCTGAAGCAGGAAGTAATCACAATGGAGATCTTGATTTAGCGCGTCGGCAAATTGACATAGCTGCACGTTGCGGTGCCGATGCGATTAAGTTTCAGGTATTTCGTGCGAGTCGTATGTATCCCAGGAATGCTGGGGTCAGTAATTATTTGAAATCACCGAATGCGATCTACGACATCATATCGGCAATGGAAATGCCGTATGAATGGATACCTATTCTTGCGGAACATTCAAGAACCCACGGTTTAATTTTTCTTGCTTCGGTTTTCGATGAAGAGTCAGTCGAGCAAGTAGCTCCATATGTACCGGCGTTCAAAATTGCTTCGTACGAAATGACACACCTTCCGCTTGTTGAACATGTATGTAAGCAAGGCAAACCAGTAATCATTTCAACTGGAACAGCGACTTTAGCAGAGGTTGAGGAGACGGTCGAAGTGTGCCGTCAGGCGGGCAATGATGATCTAATCCTGTTGCAATGTACGGCCTCGTATCCGGCCCCTCTCGACACGTTAAATATTCGTGCGATGACGACACTTGCGGAACACTTTAATGTGCCGGTTGGTCTGTCTGACCATTCTCGCGATCCGATCGTAGGTCCGGTAACCGCTGTGGCATGTGGAGCATCCATTATTGAGAAGCATTTTACTGTGAGTAATGAATTGCCTGGCCCTGACCATGCATTTGCGGTTGAACCGACTGAATTGTCGTTGATGGTGCAACAGATACGAGGCGCTGAGCAAGCGTTGGGAGTGAAAGAAAAGTTAACCGGAACTGTTGAAGAAGAGCTTCGTTCGTTTGCCCGCAGAAGTATTTTTTCCGTTGTAGATATTGAAAAAGGAAAATCATTCGCGGTGGATAACATCGCTGTGCTCCGGTGCGGAAACAATCAGTACGGGTTATCTCCACGTGATTACTATGGATTGCTTGGCCGTAAGGCGGCACGATTTATTCCTACTGATACAGGCATCCAATCTGATGACGTCGACTGACAAGGGTGATGCACTAAGGCTTCGACTGGCAGAGATCAAGGACCGGGAATTAGTTTGGAACTGGGCAAATGAACCTGCTGTGCGCCAGGCGTCTTTTCAGAGTGATCCGATTTCTTGGGACGCACACAAAGAATGGTTTGATGCCCGCCTTCAAAATGTTAGTTGCCATTTTTATATCGCTACAGATTTACATGGAAGTCCGGTCGGGCAGGTTCGATTTGAAGTCGAGAACAAAGTGGTTCCCGAAGCTACGATTGATATCAGTCTTGATCGTAGCTGTCGGGGCACAGGACTCGGCGTGGCAGTGTTGAAGTTGGGTTGTAGGACTTACCGCCGAGGGACGAAGTTGCCACTAGTTGGTTACGTTAAAGAAGAAAATCTGTCTTCGATGAAGATGTTTGAATCCGCTGGTTTTGTTCATGGTGGATTTGTTAGTAAAAACAACTGTAGAGCCGTTCGGTGGGTCCTGGCG
>CAUZRA010000068.1:0-6668 GCA_963582035.1 Vicinamibacteria bacterium
GTCAAGAAATTCCCTGGTTGGCTTGGTCGTCATTTTACTGACGATTGGTCATGCTGGGGAGTCTTATGCGGCGCAAGCACGTACTTCTGATTTCGTCGAACTTGACGGTGCCATTGTGGAATTTTGGAAAGCGAAGACGAACGATGAAGTGGTGGCTGCGAGTATGGCCATTCTGGAAACCGATGCAACAATTGAGGATATTTGGCCACGGCTGCGGGCCGGACGGAATTATGACCGTTCAGTGCCGACTGGGCGTCGGCTGCTGAGTCGGATCAACCGGGATGGTATTGAGCACGAGTATGTTGTGCTCATTCCAGATAATTACGACCCTGCAATTCGCTATCCGGTTCGGGTGTACCTCCATGGTGGCGTATCCAGACCGAAACGCGAGAATGGCGAGTTTTGGCGCAATGAGGCGCGGATCATGCGAAACGATGCAGTGGTTGTGATTCCGTCAGGATGGTCAGAGTCGTTGTGGTGGCAGGATAGTCAGATTGAGAATCTAAATGGCATCCTTCAAGACTTGAAACGTGTCTATAACCTGGATGAGAACAAGGTTTTTCTACTTGGGATTTCGGACGGGGCGACTGGGGCCTACTATCAAGGTTTGAAGGCGACCACACCTTGGGCAGCGTTTTTGCCACTCAACGGTCATCCGGTAGTGCTGGCGAATCCAGCAACCGAGGTTGATGGAGATATTCACGTCACGAATCTTCGGAACAAGCCCTTGTTCGTCATCAATGGTGACGAAGATCCCCTCTATCCGACATCGTCGGTCGTTCCTTTTATGCGTCTTTTTCAGGAAGCCGGTGTGTCAATAGATTTCCGGGCCCAGCCAAATGCCGGTCACGATACAAGTTGGTGGGATGCTGAGGCTCCGGCAATGGATACGTTCATGGCTGAATGGTCGCGGCGGCCACTGCCACCTCGATTGTCATGGGAGACTGAGACAACGGATCGCTACAATCGTGCACACTGGCTTGTGATTGATGAACTTGGCGTTGTGGAAGGTGAACCGAATCTTGAGTCCTACAATACGCTGGTCGATCCGAGTCAGGGTGTTCCGCTTGGTATCAACAGGCTCGGAGAGTTGCAGAACGGAACAGGTCTTCGAATTTTTGAAGTAGGTGAAGATTCAATCGCGTCAGCAGCCGGGATGCGTAATGAAGATACGCTGGTCGGTGTTGATGGAGAACTCAATCCGTCGGTAGAGGATCTCAAGCAAGCATTAACAGGGTTCGCTCCGGGTCAACGAATTCCGCTCCTCGTGCAGCGTGGTGGCGAGCAATTGGAACTCACGTTGATTTATCCTGAGCAAGCGGCTCCCCGGAGTCGCCCGGCGTTTCAGAAAGTTCTTCCGTCCGGTCGAGTGGAGCTTGACCAGCAGGGTAACCAGGCGACCGCTTCCACACGTGGGGTCACCCGATTCACGCTGCTATTGTCACCCGATCAGTTTGATTTCACACAGCCGATTACGGTGGTAACCAACGGTGTTACTGTCTTTGACGATGTCGTCGAACCTGACGTAGAGGTACTGCTGCGTTGGGCAGCCATCGACCGAGACCGTACGGCGATGTACGGTGCGGAGTTGTCGATTGATGTCGAGACCCAACAGTAACGTGTCTCTATCGGAGGTCGTCCGCAGCTGCGTCGATACCGGCTTGGGCGCAAACAGCATCGTTGGCACCGGTATCACCACTCACACCGATCCCGCCAATGTGAGTGCCTTCGCTTGTCATGATCGGTAAACCGCCCTCAAAGTGATTCATTCCCGGGACAAATGCCGCCGGTCCTGGACCACCGCCACTGAATGCCATTTCTCCCCACTGTTTGGTCGACTGGTTGATGACTGCTGAGGTTCGGGCTTTGGCTAAGGACACATCCTGCGACAGCAACTGGGCGTCATCCATACGGTGATAAGCCTTCAGGTTGCCATGGTTGTCTATGATTGCGATGTGCATCAACCATCCTTCGGCCTGGGCTTTTGCAAGACAACCGTGCACCATTGTCATGGCTGCCGAGGCCGTTAGAATCGGCCGTTCTTCTGCAGCGTTTGCGTTTGGCAAAGTAATAAGGGTGGCGGTAACCAAAGTCAGAGTAACGATAAGATGGCGCATTGTGAATGTTCTCCCAAAAAAATAAAGTTCGAGGAGCCAGACATGCAGGACTCCTTTGGCCGCACTATTTTACTCATCAATTGTTATTCGTCGGTAAAGCCGACCGTAATATGTGAACCATCACAAAATGGCATTGTACGTGACGCGCCGCAGCGACAGAGCGTGAACCTGTCACGCACAGCTCCTTCGGGCCATGTGATGTCTTCGATTTCAATCTGTCCTTGAACGGCGAGAGGGCCATTTTTTTGTGCCCGAACGGTTGGTTCTGTCATCTTATCGCTCTTGTCTGCGGAATTGGGTGGTGTTCTATGCGCGGTCAGTGCTCCAGAGGGACACCGATTAACCGCATCGATCACCTGCGCCGACTCAGCGTTATCTGGCAGAATCCACGGCCGGCGGTTCGTATCGAATACTTCAGGTAGTCCACTTGTGCATACACCAAGATGGGCACAGATCGTCGGGTTGTAGCGGACCTCAACCCGGCCACGATAGGTTTTTACGACACCGGTGTCAGGCTCTGGCTGAATGTCTTTGTTGAACTGGTATGGTCCATGCGCACCGTCACAGAGCGGTTTGTTCTTAGAGTAGCCGCATCGGCATAAGAATGTTTTGAATTCATGGGGTACGGGTTTTCCTGACGTATCAATGACTTTGCAGGGGCCAGAGCAGAGGTAAGGGCCTCGTGGCGTGATCGTGATTGCAGTGGTTTTACTGTCTGACATGTCGTTTGCTCCCAGTTCAAAATATCATGGGTCGATGACACGGATACTAATGAGAGAGGTGAGACGGGAAAATTCATCATGCAACACCTTTTGTTCGTGATACAACGCGCTTGACCTAGAGATGTCTGAACTAAAAAAACTGTATGTTGCCGTTGGACCGGGCGATGCCCATGTTCTCCGTGGCTTACTGGAGACTGAAGGTATCCCGGCGATCGTTCGAGGTGATGACATCGTACCGTTTCAGGGCGGGAATCTCTTCGAGATCGAAATGCGTCCGTCAGTGTGGGTGCTCGACAATGATCGTGAGCAGTACGCTCGCGCATTGGCTATTACAGAGGACTACACGGCCAGTAAAGCAACCGACACCACCGCTGATGCCCCATGGCCGTGCCAGTCGTGTGGCGAGTCGGTCGAGGCACAATTTACACTGTGCTGGAATTGCGGCGCGGCTCGGAACTGATGTCCCATCTTCTATCGATATTGTGATGATAGCAACATAAGTCCGTCGACGGTCTCCTGTTCGCCCGGCACGATGTGCATTTCAAATTTGAAATCCTCATAGCCTTGTTTCTTGACCTCGACGACGCGGAGACCTTCATCCAAGCGTAGTCGTTGGAACGGACCATCGAAGTCATCGACTAGACCAGTGAAGATCTTGTCTACATAGACCTGGGCGTCGCGTGGGCGAATTTTTAGTCGAAGAAATCCAGAATAGTCATGCGCCCGGTCGTAGTAATAGTGTCCCCTGGGGTAACGGATGCCACGGCGATGTCGCCACCCATATCCGAAGTGGTCGATGCGATTGAAGCCAAAACCAAACTGGTAGGTAAATGGATGTGGATAAATAGACGGTCGGTAGATCCGAGGATAAAAATAGCGTGGTGCGATGATCGGTCGGTGGCGCCGTCCGTGCCAGTAGGGGCGCTGGAATCCTCGACGGCGTAAATGCTTCCGCGTGGGATAAGATGATTGTGGTTGCGTTCGGGGTAGACGTTGACGGTTTTGTACGTCAGAACGGCGTTTGGCGCTTGACTGCGATGCTTTCGGCCGCTGGTGACCTTCTCGATCTTGTGCTTCCGTTGCGAATAACTGAGGAGTACTAGCGAGTAACGCAAGAGTAATGATTGAGGGCAGCAATACGTTGCGTTTCATAGTGACCTCCTTGCAAAGACAGTAATTGACCTCGCACATAACGTGATGCATGATTTGTGCCAACCGAACAATTTGAAAAAATCTATTATTTGTCACAGAAGCGTCCTTCTTTTGAGGCTTTGCTGTCCGTTTGGCAGGACGTTTTGACGAATTCGACTTGTCTGTGACTATGATCGTGTGTTTCGTGCAGAATGGACCTAGCCTTGGTGCCCGTTTTTAAGCTGAGGACGACCATTTGTGATGAATGCTCTAAATCTATTGAATTTAAATCATGACGGACAAATAAGACAGTGGGGATGCGAGAGATGCAACGTGACTTAGTCGTAATGGTTATTTTGGCGTTCGTGTTAGCGGCACCGCTCAACGCCGAGGATTGGGCGCAATGGCGAGGGTCGGATCGACTGGGTATTTGGACAGAAAGTGGCATTCTTGAATCGTTTCCCGAGGATGGTTTGCGGGTCAAATGGCGGGCTCCGGTACGGTCGGGGTTTTCCGGTCCGTCCGTCGCAGATGGTCGGGTGTTTTTACTCGACTGGCAAGAGGACCCGTTATCCCGGACCATGGATGGCACAGAGCGTATCGTTGCATTTGATGAACAGACCGGAGAGTTGTTGTGGGCGCATGAGTGGGAGACCACTTATCGCATGTTGATGGCTTCGTATGCTGTCGGTCCGCGGTCGACACCGACGGTTGACGGGGACCGTGTTTATGCCGTTGGCTCGACGGGAAGATTGTTCTGTCTCGACGTCGAGACCGGTGATGTAATTTGGGCTAAAGACTATATCGAAGAGTACGACACCAGCGTTCCCACTTGGGGCATCGCGAGTTCGCCACTGGTGGATGGAGACAAACTCATCACAGTCGTTGGTGGCGAGCCAGATGCGCTCGTGGTCGCATTTGATAAACGGTCTGGTGAAGAGTTGTGGCGGGCTGTGGAGATTGTTGGCGAAATGGGATACGGCCAGCCGATGATCTATGAGGCTGCTGGTGTCAGACAATTGATTGTGTGGCATGCTGCGGCGCTTGTATCGCTTAATCCTGAGACCGGTGAGTTGTACTGGGAGCAGGAATGGGAGGTTGGCGCTGGGATGTCGGTGATGACGCCGGTGAAAAGCGGTGACTATCTTCTTGTGTCGCAGTTCTATAACGGTTCCATGATGATGCGTTTAAATCAAGATCGTCCTGCCGCTACGATGTTGTGGAAGGGTAGTAGTCGAAGTGAGCTGCCGAATGAGACGCAAGGATTGCATTCGCTGATCACGACGCCGCTCATTATTGGTGACTACATCTATGGTGTCGGGAGCTATGGTGAGTTACGTGGACTTGATGCGAAGACTGGTGAGCGACTGTGGATGAGTGACCAGATGACGGCGCAAGCACGCTGGGGAGCCGCGTTTCTTGTGAAGCACGGTGACCGTTATTTTGTGAACAATGATGACGGGTTTCTGATTATTGCGCAGTTCACACCGGAAGGGTACGTTGAACTCGATCGTACAAAGTTGATCGAGCCAAATGGGAGCGCTGGGATTGGAGCTGGTGCAGAAAAGCGTTTTGACCGAGCGATTAATTGGTCACACCCAGCCTATGCGAACCAGCATATTTTGCATCGTAACAACACGGAGTTAATTCGGGTGTCTTTAGCAGCTGCGGATTACTAGGCAGACTGCAGAGGTTGTCGTCTTTAGTAAAACTTGTTGACCCGGGAGGGGTAGCGCCATGCCTGTCGCATTAATGAATCGTCGAAGTGTTTGCCTTGGAATCATGGCAGCGCTGTTTGCGCTCATGTCTGTCGTGCCATCGTTGCGTGCGGCAGAGGACGTGACTGTCGTGGATCCCGAATCCGTGGGTATGTCGAGTGAGCGATTGCAGCGTATCAATACTTTTATTAATGAGTACATCGATGCCAATCAAATCGCTGGAGCCGTCACGCTTGTTGCCCGCAAGGGCAAAGTGGTGCATTACGACGCGCAGGGCTGGCGGGATAAAGAAAACGGCGTTGCCATGACTCACGACACCATCTTTGAGATGATGTCGATGACCAAGCCGATCGTTTCAGTAGCACTGATGATGTTGTTTGAGGAAGGGCGTTTCCTCCTTGACGACCCGATCGCAAAATGGCTTCCTGAATACAAGAATCATACGGTGCGGGTTAATACGGAACGAGCTGATCGTGCGAATACTGTTACGGAAGTTCGACCGGTTACGGTGCGCCATGTGCTCACGCACACATCGGGGCTGACACTAAATCCGCGTGATAAAGGCTTAACGCAGGCGCAGGTTGACCAGGTCACCAATGGAGGAAAAGGGTGGCCGACCTTAGCTGAACAGGTGGCAAATGCTGCCGTGATCCCGGCTGCGTTTCGCCCCGGTGATTACTGGCAGTATGGTGATTCGACGAACTACGTAGCCGTTCTTGTCGAAAAGATTTCAGAGCAGTCGATTGACGTGTTTCTGCGTGAGCGGATTTTTGAACCGCTTGGGATGACTGATACCTACTACTACGTTCCGCGAGAGAAGGTTGACCGGGTTGCTGCTGTATATCGACCCGATACGGCTGGGAGAATCGAATTAAGGCAAGCGCCGGCATTTCGTGAGCCGACGCGCATGTTTCGTGGAACCGCAGGATTGTCGTCGACGGCAGCTGACTATTACCAATTTGCTCAGATGATTGCGAATG
>CAUZRA010000069.1:0-6626 GCA_963582035.1 Vicinamibacteria bacterium
CTTTCTCTATAACAGGCTCTTACCCACAGTCGGGGCGATGGAAGGTCGCTACATGCCCTTCAATACCGGGGGCACCATAACCCGCCTCAACCGTCACCATCGTAGAACCTGCCCCAGCGGGTGAGGCAAACCACTTCTCATGTAGTTTTGAGAAAAAACCGTCTAACTTCATGCACTCAACTACACGTTCGATTCTATTACGGAGTTCAACGTCTTCCAGTCGAAAAGGTGCAGAAAAATATCGACCGGTACGCACAACCAACGAGGTCTTTAACAACGGGTTCTGTTGAGCCGCCCAACCCGATGCGCTCCCACTGGCTAGATACGCATCAGCCCGACCTGATTGCACCGCAAGAATGGCATCAGCATTCTTTCCGTAACGTTCAATGGTGAGGTTGAGCTTATCTTGATGCTCAGTCAGCCACTTATCATAAATGTTGCCTTTATTAACAGCTACCGTTTTGCCTTTAAGTTGTGCTTCTGAAGCAATATGAGCGGCACTCTCTTTAATCAGGAACACCATTTCGCTATCTAAATAGCCCTCCATAAATAGCATCTTCTTCGCACGCTCGGGCGTAACGGTCGTAGGAGCCATAATGAAATCGTATTTTTTGGCATTCAATCCGGCAAAAATCCCTGACCACTCTACATCAACAATTTCGAACTCGACCCCGAGACGCTTTCCGATCTCTTCGATCATGTCAACGTTATACCCCTCAACGCCGCCTCCCGGTTTAGCCATAACATGGGGTGCAAAGCCAACATCCGCCGCGACAACCATTTTTTCTCCAGCGTGAACAACAGCCATCAACATAACAGAGGCAGCCATAGCAATGCTCGAACTAATGAAGTATTTTTGAATATTCCTCATACCCTCTCTCCTTTGATTATAGAAATTTTAACTCTGTCTCCTCATTGACTCGTATTGATGAGGTTTAGCCTGAGTTAACAGGCCGTATAAATTCTCCCCATCCTGGGTTCGCAACGATAGTGCCATTAGTAAAGATTAACTGCCCGCGCACGTAAGTGGATTCGACTCGAGCACCAAATTTCTTTCCATGATAGGGACTCCACTTGACTTCGGAACTCATATTCGCTTCATCGAAAACACACGACTGGGGATTAAGCACTACGAAATCCGCATCCGCGCCTGGCCTCAACGTACCTTTGCGGGGATAAAGTCGAAAGTGCCGTGCGGGTCGTTCACACAACAACGCTGCGACCTGCATCGGTTGCAGACCTCGTTCCGTCACCATCTCTGTGAACAATGCAGGAAACATGGTTTCCAGTCCCGGCATGCCAGAACCGTTCTTCTGGAAATCTGGATTTGATTTTTTAGATATTGGCCACGCGACATGATCTGACGAAACAAAATCGACTTCGTCAGCCACAATTTTTTCCCACAATGCGGCCTTCTCGGTAGCCGAACGAATCGGCGGATTCTGCTTTAGTTTCGCCCCCATTTGAGCAACATCATCATCATCGAACACGAGGTACTGAATACATGTCTCAGCACTTACCCTAACGCCTTCTTCACGGTAACGTTTGACGTGATCAAACCCTCGAGCGAGCGAGCTGTGGACAATATGGCAACGCACCCCGGTAATTCGTGCAATTTCGAAAACACTGACATTAGCGATTAATTCAGCGACGGGCGGGCGACTTGCACCATGCAAGCTTGCACTGTTACTGCGCTCGGAGAAAAGCCGATCAGTAAGTCGCTTAACTATATAAGGATCTTCATTATGGAAGGCCACCGCTAATCCAGTTTCTGCCATTACCGGAAACAATTCATAAAGTTCGCCTGTGTCGTAGCCGGGAAAGCGCACAGGATGATATTCATAGGTTGAGACCTTGTAGGCACACGCACCCGCATCAGCCAACTCCAACAAACCATTGGTGCCATCTCCCTTCCTTGCAGTGGCGTACAACGCCACATCGACCGAGGCGTGTTGATTAATGACATCAATCTTGGCCTGCATCCGTTCAATCGAGTTAACCGGGTAGGGATCGTCAAACGGCATGTCAACTATTGTCGTCACACCACCTGCAGCAGCAGCAATAGTGGCGTCAGCTAACCCACTAATCCCCTGAACGCTACCCGCATGCACTTGCCCATCGATGACCCCAGGAAAAATATACTTACCTGTCGCATCAATTGTTTGTCCTGCCTCTGGCGGCGTTCCGACACCGACTGCACAAATCCTACCGGCGTCTATAGCGAGGTATCCATTGTGTAGAACATCATCTGGCAAAACCAGATCACCAATGACAACAGTCTCAAACATTTTTCTTATCCATATAAATTCTAAGTGGAATCATAGCCTAGTAAGGAGACGATTCCTTCCGCTAACACGACGGATCCGTCAGCAAAATCAGACATTTCCATGGCCTCATCAGGGTTATGGCTGCCTTTGTCGTTCCGGACCAATACCATCGCAGAGGGTATTCCGGCACGGGCAAAGATTGACGCATCGTGGCCAACCGTTGCGAACTCGCGGATTTGAATACCAGCAGACTCGGCCTTGTCGGCCAAAACCCCGCGCAACTGATTGTCCAGGGGTGTCGGATCTGAACCCACACACTCACCTAGTTCAAATTCGACGCGTCGCTTTTGCGCGATGTCGCCGGCCGTAATAACCGTTCTTTCTCGACATGCATCTAAAAATGTTTTCGTCGTGCCGCCAAAGTTGAGGGTAAAGTCACAGCGGCCTGGGACCTTCGTCATAGCGTGGTAAGTCGGATCAGTAAACAATTTACCGACTGTAAATACAGTGTCCGGAACACCCATGGCTTCTTGCTCTATCCAAAATGAGTCCAGCTTGTGTACGAGTTCAACCGCGGCGAGGGCTGCGTCATTACGATAAGCTCTGGGTAATGCTCCTGAATGACCATAAACGCCGAGACAGTGTGCGTATGGGAATCGCACATTGCCACGAATCGTGGTTGGAATACCGACTGAAACGCCCTCTCCGACCAGCACCGGCCCTTGCTCAATATGCAATTCGAAAAATGCTCGGGTGTTGTTACTATTGATCGTCGGTCCCTTCGCTCTGCGAAGTTCATCGACATCCACTCCAACATCAGACATGTGCTCGGCCAGACTGCGACCTGTATCGCCCCGTCTCAACTTGTCTAATTGCTCAAGCGGCAGCGTTCCAACAGCAAGCCTGCTGCCTATGTACGCGATGCCGTACCAGACACTTTCTTCACCCCGAAGGCCGATCGTCGTGATGTCACAAGCAGGTTGTAAATCCATTTGGCGAAAAGCTGCTAAAACACTGATCCCCGCAACAACACCGGCTAACCCATCGTAATGTCCGCCTGTAGGCACAGAGTCAAGATGAGAGCCTGTTAATATCCGCGGTTGATCGGAGTCCGTGCCGGACAGACTACACAAAAGATTTCCCGCCAAATCCCATTCAACAATTAAACCTAATTCGCGAGCCGCTTCCGCAATAATCTCGGCAGCCGCTAAATCCTGTGAACTCCACGCCGGTCGCGTTATTCCAACATGATCTGCCGTTCGCTCCCGTATCGCATCGAAAATGCGCGTCGCCAACGGCATCTGTGAGCGTACCGCCGCTGCGAGAGGACTTGATTCATCCATCATTTTAAACACCCAGAAAGAACTTCAAAATCGTTACGTGCTCGAACATTATGCAAACACTTCCAATATTTCATCATAGTTTCTACTCAATGGAATGAGAACTATTTGATCGAGCCCCGCATCCAGCCAACGCTGTGCACTTGTTCGACACTGTTCAGGCGTTCCGTGGGCAATCAGATCATCGACAAGCGCGTCGTCAACCAGTTTCATCGCGGACTCAATGCCTCCCGGCTTCGGCGGCCATCCTCCCATTACCGCCTTAATCTCGTTCAGCTTATCATTCGGGAACGAAAGCGCTTTTGCAAAATGTGATTGTTGCCCGAGGTACTGTGTAACCAGCCGTTTGGCATCATATCTTGCTACATCCGTATCTTTATTCATCGAAATATTGACCAATTGGAGCTTCTCGATATCATCCAGCGAACGCCCTGCTAGAGCGGCACCGGCTGCCAACCTTTGAATCGACGACCGTGTATGTGTTGGCGGCAAGATGCCATTCATCAGAACACCATCCGCAAGCTCTCCGGTCAACTCCATCATCTTGGGACCGGTTGCTCCAATGAATATCTTCACATCTGGTGCAATCCGCGGGTCATCATGGCCAAGATCAAGTGTAAGATCTCGCACGTTAATCAGATCACTTTCGAAAGTGACACCTTCTTCCAACGCAAGCAATCTTCGCACTACGCCAATATATTCACGCATCTGGCGAAGTGGCATGTTGCGATTGATACCCTGCTTCCACGCTAACGGATCCCAATACGCGCCCAGGCCCATATTGATGCGCCCCGGCGCCAGGTTGGCGAGTGTTGCAAACGTTACGGACATCAGCGCAGGACCGCGTGTCCACGTATTGACAACTGCGGTGCCCAAACGAATTCTTTCTGTCGTGGCTGCCATCGCACCCAGTATTGATATAGCGTCCCGCGCCAAACGTGTTTCCGTAACCCACAGAGATGCGTAACCCAGGGCTTCCGCCTTTTTAGCCAAACGCAATTGCTCTGCTACCCCCGGACGGTCGAGAAATCCAAAACCAATATCAGCCATTCTTGAACACCCTATGATGAGCAAACCATAGTTTATAGCGACTATCTAAAACTCGATTGACATGACCATACCTAGCGCGGGGCACAGGCTCTGATTACCGCTTCAAAGGTCTTCCTTGAATCTGGCCCACGGGCAAATGGACTAATGATCGGCAGGTCAATTCCTGATTCTCTATAGGCCTCAATTTGTTCTCGGCACTGTCCACGCGTACCCACCACACTTGTGGCCTCTATCATTTCGTCGGTTACCGCATGCGTAGCAGCCGCCTTATCCCCTCGGGCCCAGGCATCCGCAACTTGTGCTGACTCCTCGACAAAACCATATTCGGCTAGCAACCTGTTGTAACGTGGAAAAAACCCGAGGTAAAACGCAAGCCCTGGTCTAAGCGCATTGAGCGCGTCGGAGCGGCTATCTGCGAGCGCCGCCGGTAACAGCGATGCTACGTCAATATCCTCCAATCTACGGCCACACCGTGACGCGCCCGCTGCAATCCACTGGCGAATCTGGTCATTATTTGTAAGCGTACTTCGGGTCAAGATGAGACCATCAGCGAGTTCGCCACAAGTCGAAATCATTTTCGGGAAAAGTCCTGCCAAATAGATCGGGATTTTTTTACGGCCCGGGCTAAACCACAAATCAAAATGTTGGATCGTTATTGTTTCACCTTTGTACTGAACAACGCCGTCGCGCAGTAACATCTTGATGATATTGACACTTTCTCTCACTCGCGTGATCGGTTTCGAGTAATCAATCCCGTGCTCGGGCTCGACCTGTACCCGATGGCTAGACCCCAATCCAAGAATGAATCGGCCACCTGAAATATCATCAACAGTGGCAGCAGCCATAGCGATCGTTGGAATCGAACGAACAAAAACACTCGATATCGCCGTCCCAAGCAGGATCGTTGACGTTTGTACCGCACACGCGGTTAGTATCGAAAACTGATCACCACCATGTCCTTCTGCGATCCACGCTGATTCATAACCAAGCGCCTCCGCTAACTTGACGCATTTGACGATCTCGGCAGGACCAGGTCCACCAGAGAATGCGATCCCAATTCGTTTCATACAGCTCTGCGACTAAGTTTTAGTCTGTACATTTAGCTGTCGAGTCCTTCCGGGATAGGATGGCCGGCGACTTTCAGTTTCAGTACCAGGCGGTCGAAAAGACGCTGGAGCTCGAGCAGGTCATCGGCATCCAGACTCGGGCCGGGATCCCTTGACTTGGCCGAGCGCAATACTCCCTGCCGGCGAAGGGTTTCTTTACGCAGGGCGAGACCCAGCCCAAACTGCTGCTCATGCCGAATCAGCGGCAAGTAAACATCATAGAGATCCTCAGCGGCGTCCGCTTTGCCCGCAACAAACATCTCGTAGACAGCCACCAGCGATCCTGGGAAGGCAAATCCGGTCATAACTCCGTCGGCACCGCGACGCAACTCCTGCGGGACGTACAATCCACCGTTACCAGACAGGATGCTAACCGATCGAGTCCCATCGACCTGAGGAGCTCGCCTCAGGCTGCTGAGTTTTCGATGACCAGGACAGTCTTCATGCTTAAACATCTTGATCGAAGGAAAGTTATGGATCAGTCGATTGATCACCGAGATGGACAAATACACCGTTGTGGTCGGAGGGTAGTCCTGCAGGCAAACGGGTATATTCGCCCCCAACGCATCAATGACCTTGGAAAAGTAACCGAAGACCTGTTCGTCGGTTTTCAGTCCGGGTATTCCTGAAACCATCACCCCTGCGGCACCGGCATCCATAGCCTCCCGCGAAAGGGCGACGAGATTGTCGATCCCTGGGTTGCTAACACCTACGATCACTGGTCGTCGCCCGTCGATGCGGCGCAGGGCATGGCACATAAATTGACTTTGTTCCTGCGAGTTGAGCTTGGGCGCCTCACCCATCACGCCCAGCAGTGTCAGGCCATGAACACCTTGTTCAAAGTAAAAGTCAATCAATCGGTC
>CAUZRA010000070.1:0-6626 GCA_963582035.1 Vicinamibacteria bacterium
TAATGAATCCAGCCGTCCAGAATTTTCCAAATGCCAATGACCAACCAGCCCAGGCATTAATAACGACTCCGGTCAGGGTGAGGATATTAGGGTGAATACGCAGTGCAACACACGTGGCGATGATTGCCTGAAGTGGAAACATGCATACTGTCCCTATCGTTCCAGTAAATGTCATCGACCTTGATTTATCCTTAACACTATGGCCATTCAAAACCTTCGGGATGAGATCGCAAAACTCCCGGAGCAGCCAGGAGTGTACCTGTACTTTAATTGTGATGGGGACACGATTTACGTTGGGAAAGCAAGGGTGCTGCGAGACCGGGTCCGGAGCTATCTTAGTGCGCACGGTAAACATGCGAAGACTAATGCCCTGCTTAAAGAGGTCGCCCGGCTTGAGGTGATTGTCACTGACTCGGTCGCAGAAGCACTGGCGCTGGAAAGTAACCTGATAAAACAGCGTAGACCTCGTTACAACATCCTCCTTCGAGACGACAAAAATTATCCGTACTTACAGTTGTCAATGGCGGAGGATTTCCCGCGTGTACTTGTTGCGAGAGAAGTGAAGCGAGACGGCAATTACTATGCGGGGCCATTTATGCCGACAAGATTAGCTCGGAAGACGATGACATTGACGCATCGTCTTTTTGGGATACGTTCTTGCAACGAAGTAATTACCGGACGGCGAGACCGGCCGTGTCTTGAGTACGACATTAAGCGTTGCGTGGCACCTTGCGTATCTGAAATATGTTCTCAGGAACAGTACAAGGAAGCCGTTGACCAAACACGCCTTTTTCTTGAAGGACGTACCGACGAAGTAGTTGGCCGCTTACGGACGCAGATGCAAGACGCGTCAGATGAAGAATTCTACGAACGTGCGGCTCACTATCGGGATGCTATCCGTACGGTAGAAATGCTGAAGAATCGTCAACAGAAAATGGCGACGACTCAGTTGAATAATCGCGATGCGTTTGGGATAAAACTTGGTTCTCAAGGAACGGTCGTGCAGGTGTTCCAGGTGCGGAATGGACGTGTGGTTGAGCGGATTGAACTTGTTGCGGATGAAGTTGCCATGGCGACAGAACAAGAGTCTGACATTGTTCAGACGGCAGTCCAGCAGTTCTATTCGGTTCATGAGGTTCCGGCCGAGGTGCACGTGCCGGTTGATGTCAATCTTCACGATCGTGAGGCCATCGAAACGTTTTTGACATCTCGTGCGGGTCGACGAGTCAAAGTGTTCCAACCCAAAAGAGGTGACAAGCGCGGGTTGCTTGACCTTGCCATTCGTAATGCTGAACTTTCTTATGGCTCTCGTTATAGCGAAGAAACTTCAGTGGATCTGGCCGCGTTGGAGGAACTTCAGACTGTATTAGCGTTGCCGATATTACCGCATCGAGTCGAGTGTTTTGATATTTCAACAATTCAGGGGCGAGATACGGTCGGTTCGATGGTTGTTTGTGACGATGGGCGAATGCGACGAAGTGAATATCGAAAGTATCGGGTACGTGGGCTTGAGCTTGTTGAACAGAAATTGTCAGATAGATCGATTCGCGGCGGTATAGAACGTGATGTTGTCGGAGAAGGGGAGGGGGGCGCGCCAAAGCCGGATGACTTTGCCGCTATGGAAGAAGTCGTGTTTCGTCGATATCGCCGATTGCTTGATGAAGGAGGGCCTTTTCCTGATCTCGTGGTGATTGATGGAGGGAAAGGACAGTTGACAGCGGCGTACCGAGCGTTTGGAAAGTTGGGTTTGGCGAATCTTGTGGCAGTAGGAATTGCGAAGAAGCAAGAGGCGCTATACGCGAGGACGGTGTTAGAACCTATTCTTCTGCCCCGGCACAGTCCAGCGCTTCAGCTAATACAGCGTGCGCGTGACGAAGCCCACCGCTTTGCACTTGCCTATCACCGTCGTGCGAGAACGAAGCGGAATCTGCAATCCGAGATTGAGCGGATTCCTGGGATAGGAGCTAGACGTCGTAAAGCATTGCTCAAGAAATTCGGCAGCGTAACAAATATTCGCCGAGCATCCCGAGAGGAGTTACAGCCAGTTATTGGCGGAAAGTTAGCTGATGTTTTGATTGAGTATTTTTCGAAGCTTGCAGCGAAGCGTTCTTGATTAATAGAAGCAAGGCCAGCCCGCTTGCCGCTGAGCTGTTGCTACCGTATTCTTAGCAGTTGTTGGATGCGATATCGGGCAACGCCTCGTTGTACTCCTTTTCCTTAGATTTTTCTTTCGCTGGAAATGAGTCGTGTCATTTATTGACAGCTACTCGGCTTGGTGCTTCTGCAGCTAAGTGTTTAGATTTTCCCGCGTTGAATCCTACTGTTCATATTAATTCCAGTAGCACGGTAGTCGTTTTCCAGGTGGTAATTGCCACACTCAGTGCGCTGAGCATGGAGTTCCATTGTATTTTCTGATAGTTAATATTTGGGGCTGTCGAGGTGCTGCTCTTCAAGATAAGTTGTGAATATGAGTATTAACCAACCGAAGCCGCGCGTTGTGTCAGGGATGCGTCCTACCGGAAAACTTCATTTGGGGCATTTGGTAGGTGCGCTTAGTAAATGGACAGAGCTCCAGTCTGATTATGATTGCATGTATTTCGTAGCGGACTGGCATGCTTTAACTAGTGATTATTCCGATACGGGACAGGTGACGCAAAATGCTTACGATAATGTAGCGGACTGGATCGCTGCGGGTATAGATCCTGAACGCTGCACATTGTTTATCCAGTCGCTTGTTCCTGAACATGCAGAGCTTTACTTGTTATTACAGATGGTCGTGCCTATTCCATGGTTGGAACGTGTTCCGACTTATAAAGAACAGATTGACCAGTTGGCAGAACGTGATCTGTCTTCGATAGGGTTTCTTGGGTACCCGTTACTTCAAGGAGCGGATGTCGTGGTTTATCGCGCGCAGTATGTGCCAGTGGGTGATGATCAGGTTCCACATTTGGAACTGACACGCGAAGTTGTTCGTCGGTTTCATCAATTCTTTGGAGAGGTATTTGTAGAGCCACAGCCATTACTGACGACAGTCCCAAGGTTGCCTGGGCTCGATAACCGAAAGATGTCCAAGAGTTACGGCAATACGATTGATTTGTCAGATGATGATTCGACGGTGCGGAAAAAAGTCATGCAAATGTACACTGACCCGAAGCGTGTCCGGGCGGATACCCCTGGGACTGTTGAAGGGAACCCTGTTTTTATTTACCACGATGCTTTTAACTCTGACCTGGCCCAAGTAGAAGATTTTAAGACGAGATACCGAGCTGGCACAGTTGGAGACGTAGAGGTTAAGAAGTCACTGGTTGACGCGATTAATATGCATCTTGAGCCTATGCGTGAGCGACGAAGAGAAATCCTGAGCCAACCTGGCCGGATTCGTGAAATTCTTTACGATGGTTCAGCGAAAGCCCGGCGTCTGGCTCAAGAGACGATGGCTGAGGTACGTGAGGCCGTCAAATTGATATATGAGTGAGCGGGTTAGCCAGCTCTCGATTTGATGCTATTGTGATTTTAGTTCTTTGGAGAGCGTGAAATGGCCGACGAAGAATGGGTTGACGACATGAAACCGGTGTTAGGTGAAGTCGAGCTTCCGTCTAATTTTGAGTCGATTTTGCCTGATTATCCTTTCAAGGTTGCTGATTTTAAAGGCCCGCTCGACCTTTTGATTCACCTGATCAAAAAGAACCAGGTGGATATTTATGACATTCCCATTGTTCTTATTACTAACCAATATCTTGAGTATCTTGAGTTGATGCGGGAGGTCAACCTCGACGTAGCTGGAGAGTTTCTCGTAATGTCAGCGACTCTTATTCACATTAAGTCTCGGACGCTTGTTCCAAGGCTTGAGACTGAGTCGGCTGATGAGCTTGACGAAGAAGACCCACGTGATGCACTCGTGAAGCGGCTTGTTGAACATCAACGGTTCAAAATGGCGGCTGAGCTACTTCACGAGCGAGAGACGGTTCGTAGCGCACAATGGACACGTCCAGAAGGCCTTGTTGAAGAAATCTCTGGCGAACCTTTTGAACGAGAGCTTGAGGTTGATTTGTTCAGCCTGTTACAGGCTTTCCAGTCAGTGTTGTCAAGGTCGCGTGAGTACCCTACGGTTCGACTACCCGCGGAAGTTGTTCCGATTGAGACTCGGATTCAAGAGATCATCGAACAATTAGCCTCAGGGGGGGCGTGTGGATTCGATGAATTGTTTCCGGATGCATCGTCGCGCCAGGAGCTTATTACGACCTTCCTGGCAGTACTCGAAATGATCCGCCTTAAGTTGATTCGTGTTTTTCAACAAGGAGCATGTGGGCCCATTCGGGTTTATGCTCGGAAGCGTTCTAATGAGGACTCTCGTCCATTTGGGACATCTGGTCTCGATGAATTGTTGATGAGAGAGACTACTGAACAAGAGGGTGAAGACTCGTGACTGTAGGCGAGGACTTTGACGAACTTAAATCTATCATCGAGTCGTTGATATTTGCTTCTCCGGATCCTGTTTCGCTAAAGGTAATTGTTAAAACGATTGATAGCGAACCTCCTGAGCATGTCGAAGAAGCTTTGGCTAGTGTTTGCCAGGAATGGAAAGAACGCTCGGGTGGATTGCAGCTTGTGGAAGTCGCGGGCGGGTATCAGATTGTCACAAAACCAGAGTTACACGAATGGGTGCGTCGACTATTTCATGAACATTCAAAGCAAAGGCTCTCTATTCCTGCGTTGGAAACGCTGGCGGTTGTCGCTTACCGTCAACCGGTAACCGGACCTGAGATCGCTGGGATTAGAGGGGTTAATACTTCGGGTGTGCTTGGTACTTTAGTTGAGAGACGCTTGGTGAAGGTTGTTGGAAGGAGGGCGGTCATAGGGCGTCCGTTCCTTTATGCAACGACGCGAGAGTTTCTCGATCGCTTTGGTCTTAAAGATCTTGAGGATTTACCCAAGGTTGAAGATATGGCCGAGGCTCTCGGTATGGAAGTGCCAACCATGCTTACGGAAGCCTATTCAACGGAAGAGATCCTTCCATTTGAGACTGAGTCGGAACCAGCCTCTTCTGAGCCAGACGAGGCAGAAAAAGTACACTGAGAATGTAACAGCAAACGGGTCCTGTTGGCGTATTTGTAGATCCAGGTTGATTTAATGAGAGAGATGGCGGCGAAAGAATCACAATCGGTTCGTCTCCAGAAAGTATTGTCAGCGGCAGGCGTCGCGTCGCGGCGTGCAGCCGAGAAGCTCATTGTAGATGGTCGCGTTACGCTAAATGGTGTGACGGTGCGCAGGCTGGGTGTTTGTGCTGATCCTCAGAGCGATGACATACGAGTTGATGGACGAAGAGTGGCTCGCCCGGGCCCAAGACGCTACTTGCTTGTGCATAAACCCCGGGGTGTTGTGACGACTCGCCGCGATCCTCAGCGCCGGAAAACTGTTATTGATCTAGTTCCTCGTTTGGCTGAGTATGTTTATCCGGTAGGTCGCCTAGATTACGATTCTGAAGGACTATTGTTGTTAACAAATGACGGTGAGATGGCTTCTCTATTGACTCATCCGAGTCACGGTGTTTCACGGGTCTACGAAGCCACTGTTCGTGGGTGTCCGACGGATCAGCAATTACGTAGGATTGCCAAGGGCATGCGTCTTGACGGGCGGAAGACCGTGCCGGCTGAAGTAAGGCGTATTAGTCGCCCGCGAACATCTCTTAATACTGACCGAGCCTATATACAGATTGTCCTTCGGGAGGGGAGAAATCGCCAGGTTCGACGAATGTTTGAAAGTATTGGCCATCCGGTCGTTCGTTTGATCCGTACTTCGATTGGGCCGCTACGGCTCCGAGGCCTTAAATCAGGCCAGTCACGAGATTTATCTAAAGAAGAGCTGAGTGCATTACGTGGTGTTGTGAATCACGTTTCCAAAGTAAGTATTGACGATAACTAAGAATGACTGATGCAGTGGTAATCGCAATTGACGGTCCCTCTGGAGCAGGGAAGGGAACGGTAGCACGGCAACTTGCTTCCGTATTCAATTGTCAACATATTGACACGGGCGCTATGTATCGGGCCGTAGCGTGGAGAGCTATTCAAGACGGATGTTCTTTTGATGATGAGGTCGCTCTTGCGAATATAGCTGAGAACGCCTACTTTGATTTTAATGGTGCAAAGGTTGCTATGGATGGGCATGACGTGACCGATTTGATCAGAACCCCAGAAATGGATGCTGCGGCAGCCAAGGTAGCAAGATTGTCAAAGGTTCGAGCAGCACTTGTGAGACGGCAGCGTGCATTGGCTGATGGAGGGCGTGTTGTTATGGAGGGTAGGGATATCGGGACCTTTGTGTTTCCGGATGCCGAAGTGAAAATTTACCTCGATGCGTCGCCCGAAGAAAGGGCTGCAAGACGTGCGCACGACCCGGCGCACCAACTGCCAAGTAATATGCGCGTGGAGGAAGTCGCTGATGCCCTCAAAGCGCGAGATCATTTGGACCGCACCCGCGCTGCGTCTCCTCTTAAACAAGCGCCAGATGCGGTGCTTGTTGAGACCACGGGTACTCCGGTGGATGAAGTAATTGAACAGGTGGTTCGTATTGTGAGTAGGAAGTTGGATTTATAGATATGGACTCGGCCTTTACGTGTCGTGGGGCCC
>CAUZRA010000071.1:0-6551 GCA_963582035.1 Vicinamibacteria bacterium
AAAATTGGGACGAATACAAATGTTGGATTCTTAAACATGCAAACCGATTCAGTTGGTGCCACTGGGACACCGCAGCAGAATTTCACAGTTGGTCGTGTGCGCCAAGATTTAGCTAATCGCTCAAACATTGGTGCGATCGTTGTGAATCGACAAGCGACGGGTCATTTGTCTCGTGACCAGGATTACAACAGGAGTTACGCCGCAGACGGAACGTGGGGAATCGGCCAAGGTGGAACGATTAATGGTTTTGTTGCCAAAACAAATACACCGGGAAAACCAACTAATCATACGCACGCGTACGCGTGGAACGCGCAGCATCAGTCTGAACGCGCACGTATGAGCCTTGGCTATACAGAAGTTGCACCAAACTTTAATCCAGAGGTGGGGTTTCTGGCGCGGAGAAGTTACCGTCGTATGAATGGGAGCGTTTTTACGACCTTTCGTCCTGAAGACACATTTGGGCTTCATGAGGTTCGACCGCATGTATTTCACAACACGGTATTTGATTTCGATACTGGGATTCATGAGACGCAATTCACACACATTGACAATCATCTGGAGTGGCGGAACGGCTACGAAATTCATACCGGTGTAAACATTTCTCGGGAGGGTGTCTTTGAGCCGTTTGACATTTCCCCTGGGGTGATTGTTCCGCCTGGAAGATACGACCACCAGGAGGTGCAGATCGCTGCGAATACCAATTTAGCAGCACCGGTGAGCTTCAACATGAATTCGATTATTGGTGGCCTGTTTGGTGGCGAGCGCATGACGATGTCGCCGTCCATTGCTGCACGTGTTGGTGAGACATTCAACGCGATAGTCGAGTGGAGTTATAACGACCTGCAATTGCCGAGTGGTAACTTTACGACGAATCTTATTCGCTTCCGTACCTCCTATTCGTTTACGACCAGAATGTTTTTCCAAGCACTCATTCAGTACAACGACCGTGATGACCTGTGGTCGTCTAATCTTCGATTTGGATTATTATCAGACGCCAATACGGGTTTATTTGTTGTTTACAATGACGTCAGATACTTCGACAGTGTTCTTGCGTCTCGGTTTGAGACGCCGTTGTTGGGCGGTCGGACGCTGACGCTCAAATATAGCTATTTGTTTGATCTGTTGCGGTAGGTCTCCATACCCCTTACCAAGTAGGCTCTTGACTCTGCCATCACGCGCGATTACAAAGTACAAGTGATGTTTGATGGCGTTTTCCCACCGATACCAACACCATTCAGTAACGACACGGTGGATGTTGTTGCAATGGGCAGTAATGTCGACCGCTGGATGCAGACGCGCATTCGTGGTGTCGTCGTACTAGGCTCAAACGGAGAGGCACCGTTTTTAAATGAATCGGAATCAGATGCAACGGTGGCCGCAGCGCGCGAGCATGTGCCTTCAAACCGGCTGTGTATCGCAGGGGTCGGTCGAGAATCAACTATCGAAACGATACGCGCGACAAAGCGAGCAGTCGACTTAGGTGTTGACGCTGTTCTCGTCCGGACCCCGTCTTTTTTTAAAGCGCTGTTGACCCCAGAAGTGTTTGTGGCTCACTACACGGCTGTTGCCGATGCGTCGCCGGTGCCGGTTCTTCTTTATAACTTTACTGCCGTTACCGGTGTAACTCTGCCGGTCGAGGTTGTTTCAACGTTGGCGGCTCATCCGAATATCGTTGGCATAAAGGAGTCAGGCAGCGACCTGAAGTATGTGTCGGCTCTCATCGCTATCACTCCCGACGATTTTGTTCTGCTAGCCGGTTCTGCACCTGTTTTTTATCCCAGTCTTCTCGTTGGTGCGACCGGTGGTGTACTCGCGTTAGCGTCAGTTGTGCCTGACCTGTGCGTGGAGCTTTACGACTTGGCTCAAAGTGGCCGCCACAGTGAAGCACGTGAGTTACAGAGACGGTTAACGCCGCTAGCCGGTCTGGTTACTTCGAGATACGGCGTGCCCGGCCTAAAAGCTGCACTCTCGCTCCTTGGATTTCGTGTTGGTGAGCCGCGGCTTCCGTTACAGCCAATCAAGTTAGAGGCGATTGACGAGATCCGTGTCGTTTTGGATCGACTCGGCATGTTGTCAGCGACCCATAGCTCGGTCTAGTAGTATGCGTTTGTGTGGCGATTTACTGCGTGGCACCGGGCTGTTCGTGCTCGTAGTGTCTTTGGTCGCCTGTGCGACAAACCCCGTAACAGGTAATCGTGAGTTTGTGACTATGAGTCAGGCTCAGGAGATTGGTATTGGTCGTGAGAATCATGCGGCCATTACTCGTGAAATGGGAATTTACGACGATGCTGCACTTCAAGAATATGTTAAAGATATTGGCTATCAACTTGCCGGCCAATCCCAACGACCTGACCTGCCGTGGCAATTCACAATTATTGATACACCGGTAGTCAATGCGTTTGCCTTGCCTGGCGGGTTCATTTATCTCACTCGTGGTCTGATGGCATATCTTGGTGATGAATCAGAGCTCGTAGGTGTAATGGGACATGAAATCGGCCATGTTACCGCTCGCCATTCAGTACAGGCTTATAGCCGCGCGATCGGGGCTCAGGTCGGCTTGGTTCTTGGGCAGATATTTCTTCCGGCGATGCGATCTCCAGCGTACGGGGTCCCCGGTCTCGGCGATGCGGCCGGGCAGGGCCTTGGTCTTCTGTTTCTCAAGTTTGGTCGCGATGATGAAATTCAGGCTGACCGGTTAGGTGCTGAATATGCAACCTATGCAGGGTGGAACCCGAGTGGTGTTGGAGGGATGCTGACCACACTCGGGAGGATTGCCGGTACGACCGACCGACGAGGTACACCAAACTGGCTCTTGACCCATCCGCAACCTGAGGAGCGTGTTACTGCGGTTTCTGGAACAGTAAAGAATTTACTTGCGAAAGCTCCTGATTCTTCGAGTTTGCGCATTGAGCGAAGTGGTTATCTGGAACGTATCAATGGACTTGTCTATGGTGACAATCCCGACCAAGGTATTGTGCGAGGTCGAGAATTTCTGCAGCCACAACTCCGGTTTGCTCTTCAGTTTCCAGAGGGATGGCATGTCCAGAACAGTCCGGAGCGAGTCATTGCTGGTGAGTCAGGTCGCAATAGTTACATGGTGTTGCAATTCGTGAACGAGACGGGTTCAAATCTGCGGAGGATTGCAGAGGCGGAGATGATTAGAGCCGGGTTCGAGGTCGAGCAGGGAATCATGACGGACGTCAATGGTCTTGAGGCCTATCTCGGAACTTATAGCCAGGTGGTTCGTGAGCTTGGAACAATCATTGGCCAAGTTGTTCATATTCGATTAGGTTCGTCGATATATATGCTTGGTGGGTTTGCGCCGGTGACGGAGTATCAGGCGATCGAGCGAGATATTACCGACAGCTTGACTTCTTTCCGGCAATTGACGGCTAGCGAGGCTGATACGATCCGGCCAAGCAGAATTTCAATCTACGTAGTGACTGAAGGGGATACTTGGGAGAGTATGGCTAGCCAGGAGGGTACAAACATCGTTTCAGCGTCGATGCTGGCGATTATGAATGGCTATGCTTTGGATGAAGAGCCCCTTCTTGGCGACCGAGTCAAGATTGTTGTTTCTGAGTAAAGGTTTCTGTTGGATGTGGTTAATTAAGGGGTAGTAAGAAAAGTATTCGGTTGCTAATTGTGTGTCGCAGCTGTTGTATACACAACTGTGGTTTTTGGCACTTATCTAGTCATTTGGTGAGAATGTGGTGATCGCGCATGGAACAAATTCTGTTGCTGAACGCGACGTATGAACCGTTAAAGGTCGTTGATTGGCGTAAGGCAATCACGATGCTCTGTCAGGGCAAGGTAGAAGTAGTGTCCGAGTACGACCGTGAAGTTCGGTCGGTGTCGGTAACTTTCAAACTACCATCGGTTATTAGATTGCTTCGCTACATTACGATCAAACGACGTATCGACTACGTACCCTTTTCACGCGCAAACATCTACGCGCGCGATGACCATCGATGTCAATATTGTGGTGTGGGGCACCCTATAGGGGACTTGACATTCGACCATGTCGTTCCTGTGTCGCAGGGTGGTAAGAAGAATTGGGAGAACATCGTTACATCCTGTATCAGCTGTAACCGCCGGAAGGGAGGCAGAACTCCGGCTCAAGCAGGCATGCGTGTCATTCGCCTGCCGTCACGCCCGAGTCGGTCACCAGTTGTTCGACTCACCTTCGGGCTTCGTAATGCGCCAGAACATTGGCGTGACTATTTCTATTGGAACGTCGAACTAGACGAAGCCTAGGAAAACTAGATTCCCGTGAGCTTGCCCCGAATCTCTTCTGTGTATCCGCTCCTCGCGATTGAGGGTGGGTGTATCACTGTTGAAGGCGAACAACTGGTTCCAGATTCAAAAATGGCTCCATTGCCACACGTAACAATCGGCAATCAACCGACGCGGGTTGTTTTCGCTGCTCCAAACGCTGTGACCGTAATCGTGCCATCGGGTCTCGATGGAGGGCGAACGGCGGTTCGTGTAGGGGATCGAATCGGGGAAACAGCGTTCGTTGATATCGGGCGACCGGTAGCAACAGGTTTGCATCAAGTTGACAACCCAGTATTTGATGACCGCGGGAATTTGTACGGCACTTATAGTGGTACGCGAGGAGAACGGTCCCCGGTTTCAGTTTTTTGCATTCAGAGCAATGGTTATCGTCAGCCCTTTGTAACAGGAATAACTAACGCAACCTCTATGGCATTTTCGCCAGATGGCCAATTGCACGTATCAAGCAGGTTTGAAGGTTGTGTGTACAGGGTTTCCAGTGATGGATCGTTTGACGTTTTCGTAAGTGATCTAGGCGTCGCGTGCGGGATTGCTTTTAGCGATGATGGCACCTTGTATGTCGGTGATCGAACAGGCACTATATTTCGTGTGTCAACGTCTGGTCATGCGGCGGCATTTGCGACCTTGCCTTCAAGTATCGCAGCGTTTCACTTGGCGTTTGGGAAAGACGGAAATTTATTTGCTTCGGGGCCAACGTTGTCGTCTTGTGACTGTATCTTTCGCATTGATCGAACAGGGACGGTTGACTCGTTAGAATCGACATTCGGTCGACCTCAGGGACTTGCATTTGATTCTCGCGGGGTATTGCATGTTGTTGAGGCTCTAGCTGGAAATAGCGGTATTTATCAGATTGGCTCAGATGGCCGCCGCACGCGTGTTCTCGCTGGCCCTAATTTAATCGGAGTGGCGTTCAATCAAATCGGTGATTTGGTTGTGGCGTCGAGTGAGACTCTCTTCAGATTCGATGCCGCGTGAGTTTGGCAGCACTTAGAATTGATAACCTTCGCGTGATAGCATGACAGCCTTGGGCCCGTGGAAAAGAGGGCCTCATATGTACGATGTCGCACGAGTGGATCGACGTGCGCGGGGCTCGTGTTCACAACTTAAAAGACGTTAACGTCAAGCTCCCGCGAAACCAATTGGTGGTCATCACCGGCCTTTCCGGGTCGGGGAAATCTTCACTCGCATTCGATACCATTTATGCTGAAGGGCAGCGCCGATATGTTGAATCATTGTCTGCCTATGCTCGGCAATTCCTGGAACAAGTTGAGAAACCAGATGTCGATCAAATAACGGGTCTCTCTCCCGCAATTTCAATTGAACAAAGAACGGCTGGTTCGAATCCCCGGTCGACGGTTGGTACAGTCACAGAAATTTACGATTACCTGCGTTTGCTGTTTGCGAGCGTTGGAATTCCGCACTGCCCGTCATGCGGTCAAGAAATTAAATCGCAATCCGTTGAACGTATGGTGGAGACGATTATGACCGAGCCCATTGAAGAGCGGGTCAACGTTCTGGCGCCAATGGTCAGAGGGAGAAAGGGAGAATTTAAGAAAGAATTAGCCGCATTACGAGCAAAAGGATTCACGAAAATCCGTATCGATGGCAGGCTGTTATCGCTTGAAGACGAAATCCATTTAGACCGCAGAAAAAACCATTGGATTGACGCAATTGTTGATCGGTTGTTAATTCGCTCCGGGGCGGAGCGCCGTTTGCGTGAGTCAATCGAGTTCGCTTTATCGCTGTCTGACGATGTGGTGATTATTAATACTAATGGCGGCGGCGACCGATTATTTTCGCGCCGGCTTGCTTGCGTTGAATGTGGGATTAATGTTCCTGAAATGACTCCCCGTGTTTTCTCTTTCAACTCGCCTCATGGCGCGTGTAGAGACTGTCAGGGACTTGGAGAGGTTGAAGATTTTGATCCAGATCGAATTGTACCTGATGCATCGTTAACTCTTATTGAGGGAGCGATTCGGCCATGGATGTCAGGCGAGCGAAAATTGGATAAGGATGCGAAGTATGCGCTCGGTAAGCTTTCAGAGAAATTCGATATCGATTTGGCCGTGCCTTTTCGAAGGCTTCCCCGACGTCTACGTGACTTGCTCATGTTTGGCGCTGCTGTGATCAATCGAAAAAAAGTAGCACCCACTGCTTCGAGATCGACTAAAAAAACTGGCCGAATCGATCGCCTTGGGAAAGATTTTGAAGGTGTCATTCCAAATCTTCGTCGGCGTTATGAGGAGGGTACTTGG
>CAUZRA010000072.1:0-6546 GCA_963582035.1 Vicinamibacteria bacterium
CTTTCGCCGCGGAGTGAGCTTCGCGTTGTGGTGACGCGTGAAGATGGAACGGTGACGGATTTCGTTGTGACTGTTCGGATTGATACTCCAGAAGAACTGAACTATTACCATCACGGTGGAATCTTGCCTTACGTTTTGCGGCAACTTGCTGCGGCGTAAATTGTTAGGTCTATTTTTAGAGGAGGTCGCTGATGAGCCTGAGTGCAAGCAAGCGCCGGTGGCTCGCCGCGAGCGGCGTAGTTTGGATTATGAGTACATCGACAATCGCTCAGACAACGAGCAACACTCCGCCACAAGTTGAATGGAATCTTGCCGAAATTTACGGGAGTCTTGATGTTTGGCAGCGCGAAAAAAGTCAACTTGATGGGCGTGTAGCTGGACTCGCGTCTTTTAAAGGTCGTCTTGGAGAAAGCGCGGAGACGCTGGCGGATGCACTTGACGCGATCAGTCAAGCCGAGAAAGACGTTGTTCGACTCTATGTCTATGCGTTTCTTGAAGCTGATGAAGACCGTCGCGTTTCCGACGCGCAGGAGCGTCGTGGTGAAGCAGCCTTATTGTTGGCACAGCTCGAACAAGCGGTTAGTTTCGTCTCTCCGGAACTACTGAGTGTGGGGTCTTCTGCAATTGAACAGTACCTCAACACTGAACCGCGGTTGGAAAAGCATGCGTTTAACGTGCGAAACACGCTACGACAGGAACCGCACACGCTATCGGACGAAGCTGAGTCGGTTATTGCGGGAACCAGTTCGATGCGACAGGGCCCCGAGCGAATCTTTGCGATGTTGTCGAGTTCGGACATGGTATTTCCAACGGTTACGCTTTCTACCGGTGAGAATGTACGACTGGATCAGGCAGCATACGGTAAGCATCGAGCCTCGCAGAATCGGAGTGACCGGAAATTGGTTTTCGATACCTATTGGCAAGCATGGAAATCTTACGAATCGACACTCGGTCAAACGCTGGACACGCACGTCAAAGCCCATGTATTTGAAGCCACGGCTCGGAAATATGATTCGGCGCTCGATACTGCGCTTGCCGGTCCAAATATTCCGACGGCTGTTTATCGTAAGTTGATTGATGCAGCGCATCGACACCTGCCGTCACTTCATCGCTATTTCCGTTTGCGGCAGAGGATGCTCGGTCTTGAGGACCTGCACTATTACGACATCTATCCAACATTGGTCGCAGCGAGTCGCTCGTTCGACCTTGATGAAGCGAAGACCCTGTCGCTAGCGTCTGCGGCGCCGCTTGGTGACGATTACATCTCTATGCTTCAGGCAGGATTTGCGGGCGATTGGATGCATGTTTATCCACAGCAGGGGAAGGCTCCAGGTGCGTACATGTATGGGGCTATCTATGATGTTCATCCCTACCTCCTGCTGAATTTCAATGGTGAATACGAAGACGTATCAACATTTGCTCACGAATGGGGACATGCGATTCACACGATGTTATCGAAGCGGGCCAACCCATACGAAACATCCAGTTATGCCACATTTACGGCTGAAATTGCATCGACGACCAATGAAGTGCTCCTACAGGAGCACATGCTTGCACAGGATATCTCTGACAACGAGCGTCTGTTTTACCTCGGCACCGCACTTGAAGCGGTGCGTGGAACATTTTTTCGGCAAGTGATGTTTGCCGAATTTGAACTAAAGATTCATGAGCTTGTTGAGCAAGGGGAAGCACTTACCGGCGATAGGATGAGTGAGGTCTATGAGCAGTTGGTGCGGGAGTACCATGGTTCGGACAGTGGTGTGCTTACGTACGACCCCGCGTATGCCATTGAATGGGCTTTTATCCCACACTTTTACCGCAATTTTTATGTCTTTCAATACGCGACCTCAATCGCTGGCGGCACGATGTTTGCTGAACGGTTTCTGACTGGAGACCAGCAAGCCCGGGATGACTACTTGGCGGTTTTGTCTTCCGGTGGATCGCGTTATGCGTATGAACTACTTCAGGAATACGGTATTGACCTGGCTACGGATGCGCCGTACGACGCACTCATTTCGCGCATGGATCGTGTTATGGATGAGATCGAGGTAATTCTCGATCGCCAAGCGAATTAGCCTAAAGGTTTGCTGGAATCAGTAACATCGCAATTACACTAGTAATCCCGCAGACGATGGCTACAATTCCGGTGTATCCGAGGACGTCACCGAATTTTAACCGCGTGACTGTCAGTATAGGAATCGCCCAAAACGGTTGAATCAGGTTTGTTGTCGAGTCTCCGTACGCGTACGCCAGAACTGTCGTCGTCGCCGACACACCGAGCTCTTTTGCTGCTGGTAGTAGATATGGCGCTTCGATTAGCCATTTTGAGCCCGCTGACGGCACAAAGATATTCATAAATCCTGAGTAGACATACACCACAAGTGGATAGGTTTCGGTCGTGGCGAACGTGACAAACAGTCCTCCAAGCCAACTGCCAAGCTCGGTGTTATTGATAACGCCAAAAATCCCGGCGTAGAACGGGAATTGGAGGATGACCCCAGACGCTGTTCGCGCACCGTTCGAAAAGGCGCGGACTAGGTTGGACGGTCGCCCTTGGAGGAGAAGCGCCGAGACAAGGAAGACCGCATTGTACGCATTGATTGTCCAGGTAGCCCCAAATCCTCTTGTGACCATCGAGTATCCCAATGGATAACCGATAAGGATCGCTGCCAGGAACACCCATCCTCGAAATGCTTCCATGCGGGCCGCCGGGGTGGTGGCTGGTTTATCTTCCGGCAGGCTTGGAAGCATGCGGTCGATCTCATCGCTGGTGAGCGTTTGGGCGTTCTGTCTGGGGTGAAGAATTACAACCGTTGCTAGGGCAAGGCAAAAAATTACGCTGAGATAAACCAGGTTAAACGGGATAAAGAGGCTCTCGGTGACTGGTATGAGTCGGTCGATGATTGGTGGTCCGCTTGAAGGCTCAAGCAGTGGATTTCCAGGTGTGGCAAGGATAAGTGGCGCTGACCCGGATAATCCGCCATGCCAGACGGTTCCGAGACCCAGATATGCCGCCGCGACGATTACTCGGATGTCCGCCTTTGGATTTCGGCGTGCAATGAACGGAACAAACAGCGCAGAGGCCACCACGCTCAAAGCCCAGTTAAAATACCCTGTAACCATTGAGTAAGCGCCGATTAGCGCGATGGCTTGAATAGGGCTGTCTTTATTTGGTTTATCAGCAAGCCAATCGAGAAATCGAAATACTGGTCGAGATGAGACGCAGGCGTGAGCCGCGATCATTGCAATTGAGAATTGCATCGCTAACTCCAGTAGCTCCCACATTCCACCACCCCACGCCAACACTGATTCATTCAGGCTTGCGCCTGCACCGACCATCGCTAATGCAAGGGCAACAATTGTCAGAATCATGCAGACAACCCAAGAGTCGGGGATCCATCGTTGTGTAAAACGACAGAGCCGGTCTCCGAGATCGCCGACGAGACCAACAACGCTACCAAGAGAAGATTGAGACAAGGATTTAACCTATGCGGGACCCGATTCTGATACTTGTGGCGGTTTGGTAATCAAAAGAGCACCGAGTGAGATAAGCGATAACATTGTTGCACCGAAGAATGCCAATCGGTAATCACCGAATGTGTCGACCACAAATCCGGACAGCTGCGCAGACACCAATCCGGCTATTCCCCAAGCAAGAAACAGTAACCCGTAGTTTACGCCGAGGTGTTTTGTTCCGTAGAAATCGGCTGCCGTAGCCGCAAACACACTCAGAAGTGTTCCGTAGCAGTAATAGACAACAAATACCCCGATCACAAAAAAGAGAACATTAGAGCCTAGCAAGTAGAGCAGCGGCATCGCAACGGCTGAGACAATGACCATTAACCGCAGCACATTCAGGCGGCCAAGTCCGTCTGAGAGCGAGCCGGAGACAATTCGTCCTGTCGTGTTGCCGACCGCCCCTACGACAAGTCCAATGAGTGCAACATTTGTGATTCCAGCCTCTCGTCCAAAAGGTACCAATTGGCTGATAAGACCGAGGCCTGCCATTGCCCCAAAACAGTACGCAGCAAAGAGAAGGTAGAAAGATCGATCAGCAAGCATTTCAGTCGTTGTAAAGTCGCGTACAGTTCGAGTCACGGCGGCTTTGAGTTGACTGGGGTCCCACCCTTCAGGCGCGTAGCCGTCCGGAGGAGGTTTGAGTAGCCAGGCTCCGACGACGGCGATCAAAAAGAATACGATTCCATAAATTTGAAAAGTTGCTTCCCACCCGTAGGTTGGGAGTAACCATTCAGCGGCGATGGGGCCAAACACACCGGAACCAGCACCATATCCGCCAACCGCAATTCCGAGTGCGAGTCCGCGTTTATCTGGGAACCAGCGTGAGATAACCGGAATGGCAACCGAGTAGCCAATCCCGTTACCGGCACCGGCGATCACACCGTATGAAATGTAAAGCCAAGTCAGCGATGTCGTAAGGCTTGCTAGAAAGAATCCAAGACTGAATAAAATGCCACCAATCACTGCAACTGTGCGGAAACCGAGCGTGGCGTGAAACCGTCCGGCAACCACAAACATGACGGCCATCGTGAAGATGCCGATACTGAAGGTCCAGGAGGTTTCTTGCCGAATCCAACCAAATTCGTTCTCCAGCGGAAGCACAAAGACGCTCCAGGAGTAAAACACGCCGAGAACAAGGTTCAAGATTGTGGCCCCGACGAGGGGAAGCCATCGGTTTGTATCGGACTGTTGTGGCATTCGGCCTACCTCTTCAAGATTGTATGGGACGACTTACTGAGGTGACATTCTACTGCTGGAAACGGTTTTTGCCATGTTCTGTGTGTTTGTCACAGTGTGTAGAATAAGCCTGCCTGACGGGCAGGAGTGATGAAAGATATGTCGAAATCAAAAGTATTCACAATATTTATAGTGTTCGCGGTGAGCTTATCGCTCGGCTTCTTAGTTTCAACCGCATCTGCGCAGGCGCAGTCTAGCTTGTCAGGCGTATGGGAAATTAAACTCGACACGCAGACCGGTGAACAGGTCTGGACAGCAACTTTTGATGAGAACGGTGGCACGATTGCCGGAGAGATTGACATGAATGATGGCGAAGGAGTCTTACCGCTTGAGGGGACCCTCGATGGCACTATGATTCAGTGGGGATTTGTCGTCCCAGACCTTGACGGTGACATGCCGATTAATCTTTCCGGAGAAATCCAAGGCGTGACCATAAATGGTGACGAAGGTAGCTTCGTTTGGTACGGTACTGGTGTGTGGACGGGAATGAAGCAGTGATTGGCACCGCCGCGCTCGACCATACCGCCTAATTTTACTTCCGTCGCCAGTAACATTGCCCATTACGAATGGGTGAAGGCGTTACAATAGAAACTGTATGAAAGCCTTTCGGTCTCGAACCGTCGCCGGTGTCGTCGCGTGGAAGTTCACGGCCATGGTGCTGTTGCCCCTGATGCTTTCGGTTACAGCGGGATGTCCCGTGGGGCGAGACGTGGTTGCTCACGATGAGACTGTGGAGGACACAACACCGGGTCAGGCGGCAAGGATCACGGCGTGCGATACCCTCGATGATACCTTGCTGAACTTGTTGAGTTTGCCTGGATTTACACCGGAGGCGGAGCTATTGTCACAGCCGCTGCAAAGCCGTGACATTAGCACCTTGCGCCATTCTGTCGAGCTAATGTGGGACGCTGTTCCTCTTCTTCCGCCGCCTCGCGTCCACGTTTAGCGATATTTTAAACATCTGCTTGTAGTTTCAGTTTGTATTTAGAATCAGGGAGTTCGTATGCCTTTGAAGCTGAGTTATTTGGTTCGTATTGTTTGTCTGTTTTTTTTGATTGGTACTGTGTCCACGCTGGCTGTGAGTGCGGAACAGGGTGACCTTGGCATGATAAATGGCGCAGTCATGGACGAAGTTGGTGGCGTGTTGCCTGGTGTGACAATTACAGCCCAAAACTCGTCGACTGGTTTGGTGCGAAGTGCGGTCAGTGGTCCAAATGGTGCGTATGCGATGCGGTTACCGGCTGGAAGCTATGAAATGGCTGCGTCGCTGCCGGGTTTCCAAGCAGCATCGTCGACGGTCACCGTTGGGTCGTCACCGGCGTTGCGAGATTTTACGCTTGAGATTGCCGCGCTTGCCGAGACGGTGAATGTTACTAGGAGTGACCAAGCACTCGCGACGGTGCCGAATTCGGTTGCTCTCGTTGAGTCTGACCAGATTGACTTCGCTCAGCGGAAAGCGTCGCTGGATGAAGCGCTACGCGGTATTCCCGGTTTGCTAGTGCAGAACCGCCGAAATTATGGGTTGTCAGGTGGTGTTGGATTGAGCATACGCTCGCCGCAACCAAGATTCGGTCTGCGTGGCATTGCGATTGTGCAGGATGGCATTCCTATTACGACGGCTGATGGGACCACGGAACCGAGTAATATCGACCTTGGGTCAGTTCGACGTGCAGAGGTGATTCGTGGCCCGAACTCGGTGTTGTACGGAAATGCAGCTGGCGGTGTGATTAGCCTATTTACAGAAATCGATCAGACACGCCGATTCACGGTACGCCCCGATGTTCAGGTTGG
>CAUZRA010000073.1:0-6510 GCA_963582035.1 Vicinamibacteria bacterium
CTGAATGGTTCGATGAACTCGACTTGGTTTCCGACTGTTCTCCCGTCGTAGCCGTACAGGAAAATAGCGGCAACCCCCACTATCTCCCCACCAGTACATCACACCGCGCCATTGGATCCGAACAGGTAGTCCTGATTGACCTATGGGGTAAATTGGACCGCTCCGACTCTGTGTATGCGGACATTACCTGGGTTGGCTACACTGGAACGACTCCTCATCCAAAAGTGTCTGAAATCTTTGGTGTGGCTCGCGCAGCCCGTGATGCCGCCGTCGACCTCGTCGTTGAGCGTGTTGAGGCGCAGCATCCAATCGCAGGCTGGGAAGTCGACAAGGCGGCTCGAACTGTCATTACAGATGCTGGTTTTGGCGACCGGTTTATACATCGAACGGGTCACAACCTCGGGGAAGAGGTTCACGGCAACGGCGCCCACATGGACGACTATGAAACACATGATGAACGACGTCTGATCGCAGGTTCAGGATTTACTATTGAACCGGGAATATATCTTGAAGCATTTGGTGTCAGGACTGAGATTAATATGTACGTCAGTCAAGATCGGGCAAGCGTCACTGGCCCCCGGCAAAACGAACTTACACTGCTTGCATAGAGAACTAATAGTCTCAAAAAGGTTACGATAGCTTAGTAGGAACAATCGTTTGTCCCCGTTGGAGAAAATGATGTCGACATCGAGAACCACACTGTTTTCTGCCGTCCTGATCGCCGTCGTATCACTGGCAATCGGTATGGTGATTACCTCGCGATTTAATTTGAGCCCTGCCTCTTTGGCCCAATCGATTCAAACGCCGACGAATACTGCTCCCATCTCCGGTGAGCTCACGGCAACGACGTTCCGTGATATCGCACAAGCTCAAACTGCGATGGTCGTCAATATTCGCACTGAAACCCAGCAGACCAGTAACGAGCTTAATGAGTTCTTTGGAGGCGACGACTTTTTTCAACGTTTCTTTGGACCGGGGCAGGGACAAGGACAACCACAACCACAACCGAGGGAAGAAACTGTCCGATCGGCGGGAACTGGATTCGTCATCGACCCAAGCGGTCTGATCCTGACAAATAATCATGTAATCGAAAATGCCACCAAGATTGAGATTCACTTCTTTGGTGACGACGCTCGGGATACCTATGAGGCCCGTGTCCTTGGCGGAGATTCATTAACTGACAGTGCACTCTTGGAACTTATAGAGAAACCGGCAGGTGAGCTCCCTGTCGCAACGTTTGGGGATTCTAGTCAGATGGCACCAGGCGACTGGGTAATGGCCATCGGTAATCCTTTTAGTCTTGGACACACCGTAACGGTAGGCGTCATCTCCGCAATCGGTCGTCCTTTTCCGTCGGCGCGCGGCCGATGGACTGACATGCTTCAAACGGATGCTGCGATTAACCCCGGAAATTCAGGAGGTCCGCTTCTAAATATCCGCGGTGAGGTGGTAGGAATGAACACCGCGATCGTCAGCAATCGCCAGGCAAACGTCGGTGTGGGTTTTGCTGTTCCGATTAACACGGTTCGTGACCTCCTTGAAGAGCTAAGGACCGGAAAGATCACCCGCGGAGTTATTGGAGTCAGCATCACAGCGGTAACAAGAGAAGGCTACGAAGACCTTGGTCTCGACGAACCTCGTGGCGCCGTGGTTTCATCAGTCAATGAAGGTGGTCCAGCAGATCAGGGAAACATGCAACCGGGCGATGTCATCGTAGATTTCGACGGCGAGCCGATCAATGAGACAGGCGACCTCCAAGCCAATGTTGTCGCCACAAGACCGGGTACGACTGTCCCCATCACGGTTATACGTGATAGCGAACGTCTGACACTAGATATTACTATTGGCGAACTTGACCTCGATACAGAAAGCCAACCCGTTCAAGCTTCTGCCGAAGAAATTAGTGAAGGTTTTGGCATGGTGCTTCAAGACCTGACGCCGGCGACCGCTGGACGACTTGGTGTTCCAAATGACACCGAAGGCGCCGTCGTCGTCAACGTGCAACGAGGGAGCACGGCAGAAGAAAGCGACGTCCGGCCTGGCGATGTTATTCTCAGTGTAAATCGGTCCGATGTCAGTTCGGCGACTGAGGCAACCACGCAACTCAATCAGATCGAATCAGGGCGAACAGCGTTTCTACTAGTCCAACGCGAAGAAACGCGGGTCTTTCTGCAGGTCCGCAAAGAGTAAATGAGTCTTACGGAGGTGATTCGGCAGCAAATTCGGCAACAGGGCCCACTGCCATTCGCCACCTACGCTGACCTTGCCTTGTACCACCCAGAATTCGGTTATTACACTCGAGTGGACCAGCGTTCCGGTCGGCGTGGTGATTTTATTACCAGCGTTGATTTCGGATCGTCCTTGGGGACACTGCTCGCCGCGCAATGCACCGAAATGTGGCGACATCTCAATAGTTGCCGTTTTGGTCTGGTAGAAGCAGGCGCGGGCAACGGACGTCTTTCGCACGACATATTGGATGCCGTGTCCTCTAGCGAGTCGTCATTTTATCAAGCAATCGATCTACATCTTGTAGAACGCAGCCCAACCGCTCGCAAAGCTCAAACAAAAGAACTCGCATCTCATCGATCAAAACTTGTGTCAAGCGATGCATCACTTCCCGCAGACAACAGTATTACAGGCGTAATTCTGGCCAACGAACTTCTTGATGCATTTGCGCCGCATATCCTTGTAATGACTGATACTGAACTCAGAGAGGTGTACATCGACGCCGACAGTAATGGTTCTTTTGTCGAGCGGCTAGGCCCATTGTCAAGTTCTCATATCCAAGCACACATCGAAGAACAGAAGATTGTTATTAAGCCAGGTTGGCGCATTGAGGTGGTACCCGAGGTCGTCACCTGGGTCAAAAAGGCTGTTCGAGTTTTGCGCCGCGGTTTTCTGTTGCTGATTGATTACGGACACGAGGCACGGGAACTGTACTCTGCCACACACTCGCAAGGAACTGTCGCAACCTACTTCCGACACCAAGTCGAAACCACGAACACAACAGCGGCACAACCATGGCTCATCGAGCCAGGTTCACGAGATATCACCACGCATGTAAACCTTACTGCCGTTAGAACAGCGGCAGAATCAGCGGGCGCTACAACTTTAGGTATTCTTGACCAGACTTATTTCCTCCTGGGACTAGGCGCGGCCGAGCACGCGACTGCCACTACGTCAACTGAGGACCTCGGCTCGCTTCGTCGTCGTCTTGCGATGAAGTCACTCTTAATACCGGGCGGCCTAGGTAGTACACAAAAGGTCATGGTCTTTGGTAAAGACATAGGAACACCAACGCTGTCAGGCCTGTCTTTCAAAATCAGAGCGACATAGGAAACCTCGCCTGCCCTCGCGCCCAACCTGTTTATAAAATTTCAGTCTGCCTGTTCATTCACCGTAAGCCTAGTATTAGACGCTATACAATCGATGTTGTTCCCATGAACACACATATCGAACGCGAGATCAAACTTCGCTACACAACCTGTAACGAAGCCCGCTTAGCAGTCGATGGACTTGAGGGAAGCCCGCTCCGCGATCGACGACTTCAAGATGATTACCTTCTCGACCTGCCTAATGGTGAATTACAACATCAGGGCTGTGCACTTCGAGTTCGTATCGAAAAATCTGACATTACAAATAAATCCATTTATGAAACAACTACTGTCACATTTAAAGGGCCTCCCCTCCCTGACGTAATGAAGGTCCGGGAAGAACTTGAAACGACTATCGGTAATGGCGAGCTGTTTCTTCGTATCCTAGTGAAAGCAGGATGGAACGTTTGTTTTCGCTATCAGAAATACCGAGAAGAATTTAAAAGAGATGATGTTGTAATCGCGATCGATGAAACGCCGGTCGGCGCGTTCGTTGAACTAGAAGGGAATGAACTTACGATTAGAAGTTTAGCAAGTGCCCTGGGTCGAACAACAGATGATTACATCATTGGGTCGTATCGGCAACTCTACGTCGAACACTGCATAAACACTAATAAACCTATTGAGAACATGGTTTTTAACTCGTGAGTGATACGCTCCCGGCGGCTCTTGTGCTGGCCGCCGGCTATGGGACACGGCTCAAGCCATTAACGGAGGTGCGAGCAAAGCCTGCCGTGCCAGTAGCCGGATGCCCCTTGATCCGCCGCGTACTCAAATGGCTCGCTGACCAAGGGGTCAGCAGAACCGTAATTAATCTCCATTACCGACCAGAAACAATTACGCAAGTCGTCGGGCACGGCAAAAGCCTGGGTCTTCAAGTCAATTACTCGTGGGAATCGCAGTTGCTCGGTTCAGCGGGAGGCCCCCGACAAGCCCTTGACCTCCTTGGGTCCCGTTTTTTCATCATTAACGGTGACACGCTGACCAATCTTTCTCTTAGTTCACTTTATCGACATCACTTAGACACACGAGCACATGTGTCCCTGGCCGTCACCCCGCACCCGGCTCCTAGTCGATACGGTGGCATCCGACAGAACGAATCTGGTCATGTGGTGGGATTTAGTCGACCAGGCACGGTTGAAATGAAACATTTTGTCGGCGTGCAATTAACCGATGCGGCAGTATTTTCACACCTGTTAGCCGGTGAACCATCATCGACGATTGGTGGCATTTACGAAGATTTAATCGCTCAAGAAACAGGGATTATTCGCGTATTTGATACAAATGCAACGTTTCACGACGTAGGCACCCCACTGGATTATCTCAATACGAATCACACAATCGCAAAAAGTGAAGGGCGTGCGTCACTCAACGTTGGCATCAACACGGCAATCCATCCCTCCGCACAATTACCTGGAACCGTGGTCTGGGATCGCGTGACAGTTGGTTCAAACTGTAAATTGCATGACTGCATTATCACTGACGACGTCAGAATCCCTGACGGCGTAACGCTCGCACGACATATGTGCATCTCTGACAAGCATGTGACGGGCCTTGGGGCAGGCACTCGACTCGGCAATGCAATCGTCTGCCCAATCGAATCAGATAGTTAGTGAAGCATGAATAGTTCGCAGGAATTGGCGGAAACAGAAGACCGCGTAGCCCGCTGGATAAAACAGGCAAACTTTTCGTCCGACACGAAAGTTGAGTTTCTTGCAGGTGATGCCTCAGACCGTCGTTTCGCGAGGGTCATTCCACCCAAATCTAGAACCAGTATTTTGGTTGTGCACAACAACTCGATCGATCCAACCCAGCTTCCGATGCTTCAAGTCACAGAATTGTTTCGCAAACTGCCTGTAAATGTCCCAGCAATCCATAGCGTTGCCCCAGAACTTGGTATCGTCGTACTCGAAGACCTCGGTGACACAACACTCGCATCGGCGGTATCAAAAGGTAACAAAGAACAACGAACCAGTTACTATCAAGAAGCCGTAAATATCATTGGCACAATTCAACGGGGCAGTCGGCAATCATCAAAAACAGAAAATATTGCATTTAGCGTAGCGTTTGACTTCGATAAATTAATATTCGAACTGAACTTTTTTGTTCAGCATTTTCTCGTCAATCACCTGGATTGTCGCGTGCCGCGTAAAACCCAAGAACACCTGGACGCCGAGTTTCAAAAGCTTGCCTCAGAAATGTCCGAAGAACCCAGAGTCCTCTGTCACCGAGACTTCCATAGTCGAAATCTAATGGTGCACAAAAGTCGACTGTACGTCATTGACCTGCAGGATGCTCGGATGGGGCCAGACACCTACGATCTCGCGTCTCTACTGCGGGATTCGTATATGGAATTACCAACTGAAGAAGTCGAACAACTACTTGGGCTCTACTCGCAACTAATGAACGTTTCGGACACCACTGCATTCCGCGAACGATTCATTCGAACATCACTACAGAGAAACCTTAAGGCTCTCGGTACGTTTGGCTATCAAATCGCAGTAAAAGGCAAAACCCGCTATGCAGAGGCGATCCCATTAACGCTCAAGTACCTGCGAAAAACACTTTCTGGAGAGTCTCGTTACCAGCACCTCTACAAAACGTTGTCTACGCTAGTTCCGGAGTTGACTCCATCGTAGTACCCTACGCCGGTCATGGCAATCATTATTAGCGAAGTCGATCGGTACGTCGGTAAAACAGTCACGCTTTTCGGATGGCTCCATCGCCGTCGCTCAAGTGGGAAAATCCATTTCCTTACGCTCCGAGATGGCACCGGTCTCATCCAAGCCGTAATGTCGAAAGCGACCGTTGATAGCGAAACGTTCAGTGCGACCAACCACCTCGGACAAGAAACATCTTTAATCGTCGAGGGTGTGGTCCGCGAAGACACTCGCGCACCTAGCGGATATGAACTGGACGTCTGTCAGCTTAATGTTGTGGGTGAATCCCACGATTATCCGATCACACCAAAAGAACACGGCGTCGATTACTTACTAGACAGGAGACATCTGTGGATTCGTAGCCAACGCCAAGCATCGATACTGCGTATACGCCACGAGGTCATTAGCGCCATCCGTGATTTCTTTAACAGTCGTGGTTTTATTTTGGCTGACACTCCGATTTTTACGCCCGCCGC
>CAUZRA010000074.1:0-6460 GCA_963582035.1 Vicinamibacteria bacterium
AGCCACGGTCTTGCAGGACTTCGTCTCGGCTTTGCCATCGCACAACCAAGTCTTCTTAAAGGATTAGCAAAGGTAAAAGACAGCTATAACGTTGATGCTATCGCAGCGCATCTCGGTGCGGTGGCAATACGAGACATCGACTATACCCGTGAGGTAACCGAACGCATTGTGGCTGCGCGCTCAAACTTGATCGGCGCCCTTGAAGGTCTCGGTTTTTATGTGTGGCCGAGTCAAGCCAATTTCATTCTCGTCCGGCCGACACACTGTAGCGCGAAACACCTTCACAAGGCCCTCAAATCTCGAAACGTGTTCGTACGATACTTCAATGAACCTCGCCTGGCCAATACCCTACGGATTACGGTTGGCACAGATGAGGAAAACCACGCCTTGATGGAAACCCTGAAAGAACTACATCGGTGACTCGACCATAGCCTGTTACCGCTCACGGGACATTCCGAGAGAACACATCTTTTTTTGTACCGAGACAATTTTTGCTCAGTAAATCCATTAAAACTATCGAACTGGCGTAAATGACCGATACAACCACCAGTTCTCATGGTTGCATTTACCCGACGACAGTCGGCCCAGCGCCAACATCTCACCATCCACGCACGAGAGTGGAGCAACGGAGGATTTCGGCTCATCGTTGCCTATCCAAATGGCCTTCGAAAAGTGCACTGCTTCGCAACTGATTCCTCGCTCCTAAACGGAACGATGGCGCTTCAAGCCGAATTGACCGCGAATGGATGGGACGCCGTTCGCCCATTAAAACCAAGCGCTAACATGCGTCAGGAAATCCATAGTCTGTTTACCCGTCATTAAGACCACTAACGTTTCCCCTGACCACGTTGTAGGCTGTTTACGTGCCATCGCCGCTACTCGCATTAGACATCGCAATACTGCTCCCACCAGACGCCTCGGCCTCCGTCGAGCTATTGAACAAACAACTCTCGGCACCACCAGATGGCTTTCGTTTTAGTGCGAGACACCTGCCACATATTTCGTTAGTTCAGCAGTTCAGTCCAACCACAGAACTGACTGTAATTGAACAAACGATCGCGGACGTCGTCTCCAAGCACCCTCCAATTGATTTAACGTTGGCTTCTATTGCCACCAGTGAAACAACTTCATCACTAACCGTTACTCCGTCTCCTGTACTGGATACGCTTCATCGACGGCTCATGGATCAACTTTCAATTTTCGATGTTGGGTTAGGAGATGAACGAGCGTTCATAAATACCGATGCTACGCCCACGGATGCGGCTCGCCGTCGTGACATCACCTGGGTCAGCCAATTTCGCACTGAAGCGGCCTATGATGCATTCGCGCCACACGTTACTCTTGGAGTTGGAGCAGTCAAGACGACCATTCCAAAAACTACATTTACTGCATCGGTGATAGCGCTCTGTATACTTGGCCGTTTCTGTACATGCCAAGAAGTGCTGGCGTCATGGGACCTCTCTACTCATTAGCGTCGGCAACTATATGCTAGAAAGCGAGAAACCTATGGGTAGTCATACACCTCCATCAACCCGGTTACATATCTTCATCTTCTCTGCGGGACTTATCGCTATTTCAGGGTGTGACCGCCAAGAACCCTCCAACGAAACAACAAATTTAGTTAATGTTGATACCGCAACAGAAACGGTGTTCGTCCCAAGTGTCGTAACAGAATCCGACGTCCCAAGTGATATTCAGCGTGATTCGTGGGCTCGACTACCATTGCCCAATCGTGCCTCACTCGATAACGATGGGCAACGTGCATTTGACACCATCATTAACCCAGGCAGTCGGTATGCGGATGGTCCGCGGGGCCCAATCGCGATGTGGCTCTACAGCCCGGCGATGGCCGAACATCTCTTCCCGGCGAGTACATATCTTCGTTTCGGCACTGACAAAGACCAGCGCCTGACAGAACTAGCGATTCTCGCCACAGCCCGTGAAGTGAGAAGCCAATACGAATGGAGTGCCCACGAACCTCTAGCACTCGATGCAGGCCTTGAAGCGGAAATCATTGAATGGGTCAAACATCGCCGAACGTTCGACACACCCTTACCTGGTTTGGGTGATACTGAACGTCTCATCGTGCAGTTCGCACGAGAACTGGTCAGCGAAGAACGCCTCAGCGCAGAAACATTTACCCGCGCCCAAGAACTCTTTGGAAACCGTGGTGTAATGGACCTTACCGGGCTCATTGGCTACTACAATTTTGTTAACCTAACACTGAAGGCGTTCGACGTACAACTAGCACCTGGCCGGACACGACTACTACCTAATTTCTGGACACAAAGTGCGCCATAAAGGCTTGCTACGGCAGAACACCCTGTTGTGACATTGGGAGCCAACGCGGATGGCATTACACACGGCAACTGACGGCAACAGATGCGCGCAACCACTTCACTAAAACAACTAACCATCGCATGCTTGTCATTCTCGCTTCACTAGCGCTCGCCGGTCTCGCAATCGCCACGTACTTTACTGCTATGGCATTGCGCTGGATCACACCAGATGCTCGCTGGATCCCCACCTTTTGCCAAATGGATAACACGACCTGCGCATCGATCATCTTCACACCGAGCGCGCGTGTGTTTGGCCCACCGAACTCACTCTTAGGCCAGATCTATTACGTGACATTACTCATTGCTATCGGATTAGACTGGCTAATGGAAGTTCGTGTTTGGCGAGTTTTCGTTGCCACCAGCCTAGTCACGATCGGACTTGCTGTGTATTTAAGCTATACGCTACTGGTCACTCTGAAAGTGCCGTGCCCTCTGTGCTTTACGTCACACGGGATCAACACCGTCATCTTTGGCCTGCTCTTGCTTAATCCGCCAACGCCTTAAGGATCCCATCGTCATTAGTGCTCTGAGCGGCAACACGACGACCTTGACGTGACCGATCTTTCAGAATCAAGCTGTACTCTGAATACCGCTTCCACACTCGATTAGCCATTTCGGTCAGGTGGACCGCCTTCAAACCTAAGTACAAAAACACCCCGCCGAGTGAACCAACAACACAATATTGCAATCCCTGCACCCATGGTTCACCCAAGGCACTCGTCAATGTCGCGAGTACTTGATACGAAATCACACCGGCAACAGCAAGCATGGGCCCGGTCACGGTTCGCACACTCCATGACGCCACTCGTGACTGTTTCTCCATTAGTGCACCGACGGTACGTAAGTGGTCAAGTGACCGCTCTAAATTCTCGAAATCTGCGCCCACCAACACATCACGTAGTGGCACTTGTGACCGACACGCTCGAGCAACACGACGGTCGCCACGAAGCCAAGATGGTCCATTGACCACCACCCGGTAACCTGGAAACCGTTCCTTTAATTGCCCTACCAGAAGATCGTGAGACTCGGCCGAATGCTCACCTGTAGTTGATACAACGTCAATTTCGATCCGGCGTCGAGCTGGCACGCAAACCACCTCGTGCAAACCGCCCGTTTTAAAGTCTTCAACATAAGCTGCCGCATGTGGAGAAATCCCTTCGTGAAGCATTGCTTCGTGATCAAGACAGGGTAACGATGGCATTGCATCCGGAAGTTCAAGCGACAGTCGATACAACTTCACGGCGTGTAATCGAGCAAATTCACTAACAGACTCAAAAAACCGCTGACAGTCGATGCAATCTGGCGATCGAGGCGAACCAGAGGAACGTTCGGTCACAGGTCGAACGATAGCACATGGGTCCACAGGTAACTTGAATGCTCTCTATGACTACCGCCCCCTTAACAGAAACAGTCAGCGCTATAAATAAGGTAAGGTGTGTACCATACTTCTTAGTACGAATCTGAACGACTATTACGACCGTGTGCGATTTCGTCGTAGTCCTATGACGTACTGATATAGTGAAACAATTCTAGCTCTACCCAAAGTGTTTGTGCTGTCAATGAGGTATCAATGCGCGTACGACGTTTGATTAGTAATTGGAATAACCTACTTGTAGTCTTGACCGCAGGGTTTGTAATGGCATGCATCGTTCATTACGACGCGTCGGCTCAAGGTAAAACCACTAATGACTCGGTATTCACGGACGAACAGGCAACTCGTGGCGAGGATGCGTACCAACAAGAGTGTGCACAATGCCACCTGGACGACCTGTTAGGGGACGGTATCGCACCGTCCTTGGTTGGTGCACCGTTTAGCTTCCGGTGGTCAGAACTTTCCGTCGCAGACATGCTCGTCGCGATTAGAACCACCATGCCGCAAGGAGCACCTGCGAGTTTAAGCCCGCAAGCTTACGTCGACATCGTGGCTTACTTACTGCAGGTTAATGACTACCCTGCCGGTGATGCGGAGCTTCCGACAGCCGACGCTGAACTCGAAGCGATCATCATCGTCGATTCGCAGTAGTCCAGCTGCCGCTGCACAACCACACCAAAACCATTCAACCGGAGCCACGCTACACAGTATCCGGTTCTGGTCGCGGTGTGCTGGCAACTGGCTGTTCTGTACCAGTGTACGGAAACGGGATACCACGCTGCATAAGCCGCAACGTGTAGATACTATGCGGTGAAAATCGGTGCGACTATTAAAGAATGGTTCAAAAGAAAACTACCGAAACATCACTGCATTAGAATCAGTACCAATGTAGGCACCAACACCACACCAACCGCATCCATCAAGAGCCCATATTTCACCATCTGGATAATCGGTACCCTTCCTGACGCGTACACGATCGCATTCGGGGGAGTTGACACCGGTAGGACAACAGCAATTGACGCAGCAAGGCCCGCAGCAACAGCAGGCACCATTGGATTGACTTCCATCGCCAGTGCAATCGAAATCACGATCGGAATGGCAATATTCGTCGCAGCCGTATTCGACATTGTTTCGGACAGCACCACTGTAAAGAGCGCAGCTGCAAATGTCAGCGTAACCACTTCATTGGTTGGCACAAGACTCGTAATGCCTTCTCCAACCGCCCGAGCAAGACCACTCGACCCGGCCATCGTTCCAAGTGCCAATCCACCACCAAAAAGAAGAATTGTGCCCCAATCAATCTGCGCAGCCTGTTTCCACGTGAGCGTTGTTCGCTGAGTTTTACTTATCGGGAGCGCGAACAATAAAACCGCGCCAGTCAGAGCGGCCACCGACTCCGGAATAGCAGAAAGCACCGCTTGCGTAACCGCGTGTTCTCGGCCCAACAACAGCGGTAATAATCCTGGCCCCACCCAAAGTATCACCGTCACCCCACAAGCAATAAGGGCATTCACTTCGCCACGTTTCCAGGGACCGAGCGCTGTCTTGCGTTCCATAATGATTAAGTCGGCACCAGGAATCTCCTTTACACCTGTCTGACCAACCCAATTCAAATAAAAGAACACGATCACCATCAGTACGACAGTAATCGGCGTGGCAATGACCATCCATTCAATAAAAGAAATGCGAACATCGAGCTGCTCACTAAGCATGCCAATCGCAATTAAATTAGGTGGGGTTCCGACCGGCGTCGCCATCCCTCCGCGCGAACAACCATACGCGGCCATAAGCATTAACGCCGTGCCATAATTTTTCGGCATTTTGCCTTCCTTCTCCATAAAGGCAATAAGTGACAACCCGATTGGCACCAACATTGCGGCCGTCGCCGTGTTACTCATCCACGCTGAGAGAAATGCCGCAAGCGCGCCGTAGGCCACTAATATCCGCGTCGGACGTGCCCCGACAATTTTCCACGACAAAACACCGTATGCAATTCGTTCGTTTACACGATGCACAAACAGCGCCTGAGCCAAAATAAAACTGCCGATGAAAAGAAAAATCAATGGGTTAGCAAATGGCGCTAATGCTTCTCGAACGGGCGCAACCTGGAGCATGACAGCGAGCGCTGGCCCCAGTAATGCGGTAACGGGCAACGGGAGTGCTTCAGTCGTCCAAAAGATAATCACTAATGCAGTCACTGCCGCCAGTCGATGTGCCTCAGGCGTCAATTGTTCGAATGGGGTTACCAGAACAAGCAAAAATACCGCTGGCCCCAATAAGAGGCCAACTCGGCGCCTGACGGTGTCAAACCGTGATTCTGTGGCTTCAGTTTCTTGAGAAGGCGCTACTTGACTGGTCTGAATTTCCTTCATAGTTATTCAACACAACCGTTATTAGCTTGTTATCAGTCGGGACAAACCAACGCGCGTCCTCGATCAGTCGAAACCGTAACACGGAATCCAATTCGTCACCGTCATCTTGGCTGCCTGCGCATATTACTTGAAGGGCCGAAGAAACCCTTTGTCGTTTTTCCGAAATCGACCAACTTGGCCCTATTTTTATTGGCTCACTATCCCGTAATAATTCCCGCCGTGTTATTCTGAACTACACCCTTTTGAAGGCTAGACGGGGTGATGACCCAAGGCAGATATTCGCTTGGGAAGAAAGGCACACCATGCAGGTTGGGATGCTAGCGTTTCTCGGACCAATCGGTTTACCGGAACTTGTGATCATTATGGTCATTTTAATT
>CAUZRA010000075.1:0-6428 GCA_963582035.1 Vicinamibacteria bacterium
ACACCTCTGGTCATTGATGGTGTCCTCTATACAACCGCCGGAAGTCGCCGAAACGTCGTTGCGCTTGATGCGACAACTGGCGAACAGCTCTGGATGTATCGAATCGACGAAGAAGACCGGGCCGAACAGTCAATGCGGCGTCTCTCCGGACGCGGTGTCGGCTACTGGACTGACGGTGCGGTAGACGAGCGTATCTACTTCGTCACTATCGGGTACCAACTCGTTGCTCTTAACGCACAAACAGGTCGACCGATCACGAGCTTTGGCATTAATGGCATCGTCGACCTGAAACAGCATAATGACCAAGAACTCGACCCGGTTAAGAGCGAACTTGCATGGAACGGAGCACCGGTTGTGGCCGGGAACGTTGTTCTGGTTGGAGCCGCAAGTCGTGCGGGCGGCACACCACCCAGTCGACGAAATGCGAAAGGTTACGTGCGCGGTTTCGACGCAAAAACAGGAGAACGCCTCTGGATTTTCCACACAATCCCACAGCCTGGCGAATTCGGCCATGAGACCTGGAAGGACGGCTCGTGGGAGTACACGGGGAACACTGGTGTTTGGACGCAAATGACTGTCGACACCGAACTCGGCATTGCGTATCTACCAGTGGAAATTCCCACAGGAGACTATTACGGAGGGCATCGACCCGGGGACAATTTATTCGCAGAAAGTTTGGTTGCAGTCGATGTTAATACTGGTCAACGAATCTGGCATTTCCAATTCGTACACCATCCAATCTGGGACTATGACGTGCCGTGTGCACCGATCCTCGCAGACATAACGGTAGACGGCCGTATGATCAAGGCTATCGCTCAACCAACAAAGCAAGGCTGGGTTTATGTGTTTGACCGATTGACCGGCGAACCAGTGTGGCCAATCGAAGAACGTCCTGTACCCGCAGGCGATCTCCCTAGTGAAACCTACGCTCCGACACAGCCATTTCCGACCAAGCCGCCTCCGTTCGAGCGTCAAGGCTTTGAGCTGAGCGAAATTAACGATCTCACACCGGAGATCAAAGCTGAAGCACTTCGAATTGCACAACAGTACAGAACTGGCCCTGTGTTCACCCCACCGATCGCCAGAGGCGATGGCGATAAATTTGGCACGCTGTTCGTACCAAACGGTGCCAATTGGCCAGGTGGGTCCTACGACCCAGAGACGGGGATTCTGTATATCTTTTCGCAAACATTGAGCCGCGTGCTATCGATGCGTAACGACCCTGACCGATCAGACATGGATTACATTAACGGCCCAGCCCGTGGTCCAGGCCAGACAGTCATGGGGCTTCCTCTTATGAAACCACCATGGGGCCGCATTACGGTCATTGACCTCAATCAGGGAGAAATCGTTTGGCAGGTCGCACATGGAGAAACACCCGATTCCGTTCGGAATCATCCGGCCCTGCGTAACGTCGAAATTCCACGAACAGGTCGACAGGGGCCTGTCGGAACACTAACCACAAAGACGTTGGTAATCTCTGGTGAAGGTGGACGGAACGCAACTGACCGAGGTTTTTGGACAATGCCAGACGGTCGGCGTGGTGCAATGTTACGAGCCTACGATAAACAGACTGGAGACAATGTCGGGGCCGTGTATATGCCAGCACCACAGACCGGCACACCAATGACCTATATGGTCGATGATACGCAGTACATCGTCGTTGCTATGGGCGGTGGATCCGTACCAGCTGAACTACTCGCGTTTACCTTACCGTAAAGGTGTTCCGGAAGAATTACTAGGATAGCTAACGCGTCACGGTCACTGTGACATCGGTGCTGCTATAAAGGTATCCGTCATCCGCTAACCCACGAATAACATACGTTCCGGGTTCACTAAACCGCGCAGTGGTAACTGTTCTACCAGCATCCGGAACAGGCGGCGGGGTCCAACCTGGCACGTGGTCGGCCATCGGCGGTGTCCACGGATTAAAGGTGACCTCACCAACACCCCGGTAGTGCAACCACGCAACTCGGAGACCGAGCGCATTGCGTCGACCAGGCGGACGACTCTGACGGGCCGCTCGCATCTCTGGAATCCCGTCATCCTGGATAACAGCGGTTAACACGAGTGGTTCGCCCACCTTAACAGAACGTTCTGTCTGTTCAAGCAGGACAATAGATGGTGAACCGTTGTCAATATCTGGCGCACCACCACCACTACGATTCATGGCCACGACCTGATCATCAATGATCTGTTCCGGCACAAGCCAGCCGACGGCTCGGTCCGTACGACCATTCGCTGTCACCGTCCAGACTAATTCCTTGTCTCCCCAATCCGCCGGCACGCGCACCCGAAAACTAAAACGGTGACGCCTGGGATAAAAGAAAGCTGGTTGACCTCGGTCTGGCTCACCCGGTTCAAAGTAATTTGATTCACCGACCTGAATATTGAGGTGCTCTTCGTAGTTACGGTTCAGATATCCAAAGACCATATCGAAACTACCATCTGGATTCTGCTCCCATCCCTCAAACACGGGCTGAAGATTTTGTCCGCTATGGTACGTCTGGGCAAACGAAGCGACTCCTCCAAAAACCGAAATCATAAGCACACATAAAACGGCTTTCAATTTGTTCCGCATCGATTCAACCCGGATCAATAACTACTTGCAGATGGACATTAATTATTATTAGACAGCCGACTGCGATCCAACAGTTTCTGATCAAAAACCTCTTGTGGCATATGGTAAAAACTCATCCACGCAAAGCTCATGTCGTCGATCGAACGATTACCGAATCCCACCCAATTTTTGGGATCTGGGTTGTAACGGTTACTCGCCGTATTATCGTGCCAACCCATAACGTGAAGAATCGAACCGGCCGGAAGTAACGGAGCTTCCCCGTCCGCATAGTTATAAACGATGTGCCATCCAAAGTTGTGACCCGCGCAACTCAATGTTTCAATGACACCGCTCGGATGAATTGCCTCCACACACATGCGCTTTCCACGGATATGCATGTGCGGCTGAAAACCCGTGACCTGCGTCGGTTCTGGAAGGACGTAATAACCATCGCTTCGAGCGTTCTCAGTCCCTGCTGGAATATCGAGCGTGTCAAAACTGTCACCGACATGACGAGAAATCAACACGCGCTCCGGCACATAACCAGCTGGATAAAACTGAAATCCAACGCGAGTTCGGTCTTTGGTCTCTTCGCCGATCGAACTGTAATGCATATTGAACCGTATTTGAGTGCCCGCCTTGATGAGACGTCCGGTTCCATCCGGAAAGATATCGCCATTCTTACCCATCGCATATTCATTCAGAAATCCACCGCCTTCTTCGCCATCCTCTTCTTCCCACCGCATCGATGTCGCCACATGATGCACAACAGGATAGGACCCTGGAGAGGGTTTCGTCTCAACCGCCTTAATGTAACGGTCTTCGGTCAGCCGCGAATCAGCCCACATATCAAGCCAGCGATCCGCGTCAACATCTCCAATCGTTTGCTCTTCAGGTAACTCAACGATCCATTCCGGTGTACCAATACGCCATTCATCTAACGACTCCAGCGCAATTGGTGACGGTGCATCTTCTGGGTTCCCTCGTGGTGCACCGACATCGACCCATGACGCAATTATGGAGATCTCTGCATCCGTCAAAGATGGGTCTTCCTTAAATTGACGCACCCCGACATTCCGCTCGACATACCACGGTGGCATCTCTCGTTGCGCCGTGCGATCCCTGATCGCGCGCGCCCAAGGGCGAACCTCTTCGTACGTCAGAAGTGACATCGGTGCGACTGACCCCGGTCGATGACACTGCTGGCATGATCGCTGCAGGATAGGCAGCACATCCTTCGTGAACGTCGGCGCAACCTCGTCCTGTGCACCCACCAGGCCCGGAATACCCAAAACAATTCCCACGACGAGAACGGTAAACCACGAATGTCGAACGAAACGATGAAATGTCATGGTCAATTCTCCTATTGCACAGCAACTACTTCGTCATAAAACGCTTGAAGCGCGGTCGGTCGAAACGGCCAGTCAAGGTCGGTCGTATCAACTCGACTCACAATATTGTCACGAGTCGCACCTCCGTCAATCGCGGCGCGCATCCGGTCCTGCAATGCTTGCATACGATTGCGGAACGTTCTGACTTCATCTTTTGTCAGCACTGGACCATGGCCAGGAATGGCGGTGTCAAAATCAAGTTCTAGAACACCATCGAGCGTCGCAGTCCATTCAAGACCACTCCCCCCGTTGCTGTAATCCATAAACGGCGACAAGGCACTGCCGTCAGAACGCTTTCCCCAAATAAACAGGTCGCCGGTGTGCACGGTTTTCAAATCCGGAAAGAACACCACGGCATCACCATTTGTATGTCCCCGTCCAAAGTGATGTGCCTGCGCTTCCACACCACCGAGAAACACAGATGTTTCATCACTAAAGACAACACGAGGCGCCCCGGGCAGATTATTTCGAACAATGTTGCCGCGTGCATTCTTATGGGCGATGACCTCACCACCCGCCATAAAATCTGCATTGCTGCCACTGTGGTCACTGTGATGATGCGTATCAATTACGTATTTAACAGGCAACGAAGTCACTTTACGCACCTCGGTCGATATCATTTCGAAACTGTACGGGAATTTGTTATCCACAAGAATGACACCGTCATTCGTGACACGAACAGCGACATTGCCACCCGTCGTCCCACCGTCATAACCTGGAATCACGTATAAACCATTCTTTCCAGGAACAGGTCGAATCGCTGTCATCTCAGCGAGTTCATCAGCAGTCGGCGTCTGAGTACTTTCAACGACAGAACGTGCCATCACGGTTATAACACCGACGATAAGCACCATCAATGTCATGCCGATTCTGATCTCCTGCTTACGCATCGGTCCTCCTCCAACGTCGCTCACCGATTTCGTGACCGTCTAACCTCGGCACACACTATCCGATGACAATTCGTCCACCTACAACGATCATTCAATGATCGCAATCCCCCAAGGCATCTCGCCAACCGGCACCGTAGCAACCACACTCATTGAGTCTGTGTCGACTACACTCACGTCATTCGACGGACCATTCGCTGTGTAGAGATGACGTCCGTCTCGAGTAATCCCAATACCCCACGGCCGTGTACCAACTTCGACGGATGCAACCGGTTCATACGTCACCGCATCAATCGCAACGACAGTACGACCACGACCAGTCGTGACATACACCGTCGACGAGTCGGGAGAGACGACAACGCCCATCGGACGAACCATTTCACCAGTAAGTTGGATCGTGTGAACCACTTCGTGGACCGTTGTGTCAATCACATGCACGGTTGCACTGTTTTCAGCCGTCACATACGCACGGTCGCCACTCGGTGCAAACGCAGAAGCTCGTGGCCTCGCTCCGACCTCAAACCGCGCAATCACTTCATTGGCAGCCGTATCGATCACCGATACCTGATTGTCTTCCTCTGACGTGACGTATACAACCGACCCGTCAGGACTGATCCGCACACCTTCCGGTTCGCCACCAACTTCAAGACTCGCAAGGACCTCACCACTTGCAATCTCTACAACGCTGACCGCTCCTGCATCTTCATTCGCAACATAAAGTCTCATTCCGTCTGCACTAACCGCAACTTGTTCAGGATCCGTGCCGGCGCGGACCACATTCACGACCTCTCCTGACGCAATGTCGACAATTCCAATCCCATCAGCTTCACGGTCCGGTGGTGGCAATGTACTTTCATCGGTTCCAGGCGGGGCTGGTGGTGAACCGCTCAAGGCAACAAACAGTTGCGTCTTGTCAGGAGACACCTTGATTCCGCGCGGTCGCTTGCCGAGAGGAATCGTCGCAAGAACATCATGGGTCTCTCCCGCAATAACGGCCAAGTCACCTCCACGTTCATTCGTAACATACACGTGATACGGCGGTGGCGTCGCTTCAGGTTCCGCATCCACCACACTCGCGGGTTCAGGCGAACCGGTAGAACCGCATCCAACGACGAACAACACAAACGTAGCAAAAAAACATCGACCCGAACACATCGTTATCCACCTAATCATTGTTCAACCACTATCTGTCCCATCGCCCACGGATGACCTTCGTAGTGACAAGTAAACATGGCGATGCGTCTCCCATCACATAACAAAAACGAAGGGGACAGACGCCACAATAACGCCTGTCCCCTTTACAACGAACACAGCTGACCGACTTTCTACAACCGCTATTTCGCCAGCGGGTTCGGCCGCATTTGGAAGTGAACCATCTTGCTCTTGGTACCCTTCCCACCTTCAGTGTGCCAAACGTAATTTGACCCGTAATTGGCCCACAGCCCACGACCCTTCCAACCAGCATTTGGGTCATCAATCCGGCCGTCAAGACCACGCGAGTAAAACGCCATCGGGTACGGCACTCGAAGGATCGTCCATTCGCCACTGTCTGGATCCAGCGCTAACAATGAATCGGAAGTCGACCCATCG
>CAUZRA010000076.1:0-6401 GCA_963582035.1 Vicinamibacteria bacterium
CTGATTACGTGCGAGTCTGGTTGAACCGCGACGGCGTCAATTATCTTGTTCACCTGCCGCCTGCGTAAAATCGAACACGACTGACAAGTTGTTCTCCTTCCTTATTGACAGATGCGACATCCGTGCCGGTCTTGTTTTTCTGGCGCTCTGCTTCTGTAGTGCACAAGTCGATGCCCAGGTGATGTTCCGAGAGGTGCGGTTTTGGGACACGCAGTTACTTCCTCAAATCAGCCTTACACGAAGCAGTAAGCATGTTTCCTTAATCGAGGACGAACCAGGAGGATGCGCACTCTGCCGTGGGCTGTTTGGTGTCGGGCTTGGTTTTGGTCTGCACGAGGGAGGTCACCTCCTGACTAATGCTTTCTTTCAGAGTGACCCTTATTTGAAGTCTGTGAAAGGCGGTGGGATTCCATTTTTTGCGATTTCCCATCGCAAGGTTCTTCCTTCGTGGCAGGAAGCCGTCGTCGCGTCATCGGGGTTGTGGACCCAATTTGTTTTGGCGGAGACTATTTTGACCCGAACACCTGATTTACGGAGACAGCGAGCACCGATACAGAAGGGAGTGCTTGCGTTTCACGTTGGTCTGTCGTTGTTATACGGGGTAGCTGGGCTCGGCCAGTGGGGGCCACCAGAACGAGATACGCGCGGCATCGCGAAAAACCTTGGCGTTAATGAAAAATGGATTGGGGCGGTGGTGCTTGCCCCTGGACTTCTGGATACCTATCGCTATTATCGTGGAGCGCCGAGATGGGTTCGTTGGGGATCTCGGGTTGCCAAGCTGGTGCTTGCCGTGCCGTTTCTGAAGAAATTCTGAGTGATGTCACGGTGTTATTGTGGCGAGCCGAAAGACTTGTCTCGAGTACTGTTTTGTTCTTGAAACCTGCCTACGGAGAAAACTAGGATGCACAGAACAGTGTCGGATTCGAGCCGGAGCGATGGTCCAGATGGAAACTACAGGCTTGTCCAGCTGCCTAAGGTCTATGGGTCTCAGTAGGATTATCGGGGACACGGTGTGTATGAGGGTTGTTCTCGGCCTGGTCGCGATTGTCAGCACATCCGTCATCGCGCAGTCTCCGGAGTCCTCGTATCACCTCGTTGAGAAATGGCCTGAGCTTCCGACGAGTATGAACGGTGGCGAGTGGGGAGAGACGATCGGTGTCGATCGTGACCCAGACGGCAACATGTGGGTGTTGCATCGGTGCTTCAACACCGAACCGCGCGGGGCTGCCACGTGTGTTGGGCGTGACGACAGTCCACCCATTCTCAAGTTCAGCCCCGACGGTCGACTGCTCGATAGTTGGGGTGAGGGGCGCTTCGCGTTTCCCCATGGATTTCATATCGATCCGAGCGGTAATCTCTGGGCGACCGATGCGAATGGGAGTGACACTGTACTGGGTCTGTCTGCGGGTGGTCGTGGTCATCAAGTGTTTCAGTTCAGTTCTACGGGAGAATTGTTGCTGACCCTGGGTAAGGCAGGTGTTGCCGGCAATGGGACAGACACATTTGATCGGCCGACCGATGTGGCGGTGTCGTCGAATGGCGATGTATTTGTTACCGATGGTCATGGTCCAAACAACCGGGTGGTGAAGTTTTCGAAGGAGGGGCATTTTATTAAGACATGGGGCCATACGGGTGACGGACCAGGGGAGTTCAACCAGCCGCACACGATTGCGATTGATTCTCAGGACCGCGTGTATGTCGGTGATCGATCAAATGGTCGGGTGCAGGTCTTTGATGCAGAGGGGACCTTTCTTCGCAGTTGGTCCCAGTTCGGCCGGCCGAGCGGGATGTTTATTGATGAACACGACATGCTCTATGTGACTGATTCGACATCGAATTCACGGAATAATCCAGGATGGAAACGTGGCATTTACATTGGAAGTGTGTCGGACGGCGTAGTCACGGCGTTTATTCCAGACCCCGATTTGGCACGTCAAGATGAACAAGGGATCTCCGGCGCGTCAGGGATCAGTACGGATGACCGGGGGAACGTCTACGCGGCGGATGTCGGCCCGCGCCAGGTCAGAAAATATCTCACACCGTAGACAGACCGATACGGCGACGTTGTCGCAGTACATTAGGAAACACATCCGGCCGGCGATCCGCTACACTCACTCGCACTGGAGGTTTGCATGCGTGGAAAACTATTCTTAGGTTTTGCAGTGGTGGCGCTGCTCACGTCGGCCTGCTCGTCGACACCAGCCTCGACGTCAGAGGCGATGGAAATGGCTCCGGATGTGCCGGTGTTGCAGCCATCTCCTGGCGTTGACATTGATCGTAGCACGGCGATGGGACAGGTGATTGACCAGCAGGGTATGGCGGGTTGGTATCCCCACGAAGGCGGTTTGATGGAGTACCGCGTGGCGATCCGATTTGGACAGGAACCGCCTACGATGCCAGAAGGCTGGAGCTTCGGGCGTGTATCTGCGGTGGCGACTGATTCGAATGGGCAGGTCTTTGTCTTTCATCGTGGTGACATGGCTGACCCGATTGTGGTGTTTAACGCGGAGGGTACGTACGTTCGATCGTTTGGCCGAGACTTCGACTTCGGGAATGAGCACGGTCTTCGGATCGATCGTCATGACAACGTTTGGGTCACAGATAACGGGAACCATCGGGTCATGAAGCTTACGAATGATGGTGAACTGTTAATGACACTCGGTATTAAAGGGCAGGCGGGTACGACGGACGACACGTTCGATCGTCCTGCTGACATCGCCTTTGGCCCTAATGACGAACTCTATGTGGCCGATGGGTATGGTAATAACCGTGTCGTGAAATATGACGCGGAGGGAAATTTCGTCACGACATGGGGGGTGCCAGGGTCGGCACCGGGCGAGTTCGACTTGGTCCACTCGGTGGCCGTGGATTCGCAAGGCCGTGTGTATGCGAGTGATCGGGAGAACAACCGTATCCAGATCTTCGATGAAAATGGTGAGTTCTTAAACATGTGGACGCACCTTGGGGCGACGCAGAATATTTTTATTACGCCTGACGATCAGGTGTGGGTGATTACCCATCGAGACAACGTTGAGAACATCACCTACGACACACTCGCTGGTCGGATCATGAACGTCGATATTAATAGTGGCGAGATCATTGGTGCGATGGAAAGTCCGGGCCATTGGTTGGATGTCTCTGAAGGCGGCGACATTTTTATTGGTAGTCTCACCGGCAACGTCTTTCGATGGTACAAGGGGTGGATGGCGACGGAAGAAGCCGCACAGGCTGAACGGCCGTAAGCTATCTAGATGATATTGATTTAAGGGCCGAGACCTTGATGGGGTCTCGGCTTTTTTTTTGATGGCATCTTCACTGCTGGGTAACCACCCTGACAATCTCGAAACAAATGGATCAAGCACCACGGGTTAACGCGTTTAGACTGATGACGGTTGTATGTGTCGGAGCTGTGCTCTGGCTGGTGCCAGTTCCGGCTGGTGTGGATCCGAGGGGATGGCATCTGCTGGCCGTCTTCGTGGCGACGGTATTGGGCATTATTCTTCGTCCGATGCCGATGGGGGCGACCGCATTCGTTGCGGTGGCGTTTGCGGTGGTCTCGGGGACGTTGACGATTGCGGAGGCGACCGCAGGCTTTGGGAGTACGGTCGTCTGGTTGGTGGTCGCTGCATTTTTCATTGCGACGGCGTTTGTGAAAACGGGGTTGGGTGTTCGGATTGCCTACCATTTCATGCGTCTCTTAGGAAAGAGCAGCTTGGGGCTCGCCTATGGGATTGTTGCGACAGACCTTGTGTTGGCACCGGCAATACCGAGTAACACGGCACGCGGTGGCGGTGTGATCTATCCGGTACTCAAGTCACTCTGCCTGTCGCTCGGTAGTGATAGCGCGCAGGGCACACAGCGCCGCATTGCTGGATTTTTGACATTTACGGCTTACCAGAGTGTGGTGGTCACCAGTGCGATGTTTCTGACGGCGATGGCGGCAAATCCGCTTGTCGCAGAGTTGGCGGGTCAGCAAGGTATTGAGATTACGTGGGTACGCTGGGCGGTCGCTGCGAGTGTTCCAGGCTTGCTGAGTCTGCTAATCGTGCCGTTTCTGATTTATCGACTCTATCCGCCGGAGATCACCCAAACTCCAGAAGCGCCCGCGTTAGCTCAGCAGCGGTTGCAAGAGATGGGATCGATGTGTCGTGACGAGAAGATCCTACTGACGGTGTTTGTTTTGCTGTTAACACTTTGGATTGTGGGTGGGGAGGTCGGAATTAGCGCAACCACCACAGCGATAGCTGGCGTCGCGGTCATGCTGGCGAGCGGGGCACTGGCGTGGGACGACATTCTTGAAGAACGCCGAGGGTGGGATACATTGATTTGGTTTGCGGTACTCGTGATGATGGCGAGTCAGTTAGGACAGCTCGGTCTGCTGGATTGGTTTACAGAGCAGGTGTCGAGTCTGCTGGGCGACAGCCATTGGCTGGTGGCGTTTCTAAGTTTGAGTCTGATCTATTTTTATTCGCATTATTTCTTTGCTTCGAACACGGCGCATGTCAGCGCAATGTATGCGCCGTTCCTGGCTCTTGCTCTGGCGGTCGGGACGCCGCCGTTATTGGCCGCCCTACTACTGGGGTTTTTTAGTAATTTGTTTGCGTCAATGACGCATTACGGCACTGCGGCTGCCCCAATTCTCTTTGGGTCAGGCAACGTTGATATTGGCACCTGGTGGAAACTGGGTGCCATTATCAGCGTCGTCAATATCAGTATTTGGTTGGGAGTCGGGAGCCTGTGGTGGAGTTTGCTGGGTCTTTGGTGATCAGGGCAGTGCATAGGCGACGAGTGAACCAGGGAAGTCAGTCTGCACACTGCCAATCTGTACGACGATGTAATGCTTGCCGTCGTGCATGTAAGTCATCATGCCGTACTGGCCAGGAGCAGGGAGTTCCACGGTTCCAAGAATTTCTCCCGTGAATTTGTCACGCCCATGAAGTTCCAAGGGTGCGTCTGGCACAAATTGACCGGTGCCTTGGCTTAGTGAACGCGTTTGAACTAGAAGGTCTCCCGTGACCAGTTGAATCGACCAACCGGCTCCACCGGCGTTTGGAATATCAACACCAGTCAGTTGTGGATTATTTCGAATAACCTCAGCAGTTTCACCGACGGGTAATGACCATGACTTCTCACCAGTATTCATTTGGTATGCGGTCAGCTGATTGTCCATTGGTTTGAAGACTCGGATCCCATCAATCGTCGGCAGACCGGTGACTGACACAAAGGATTCTTGCGTGGTTGTCGGGCGACGAAACCCACCAGGCCGCCATGCGGCGACTGTGGTGCCGGTAGTTGGCGTGTCGTTTGGCGTGGCACCCGTGTCGCTTGGGACCGCATAGTTCGGATCATCTTCATCGATACCATTCGTTGGGGCCATAAAACTTGGAGCGAAGCAGTTTCGGCGATGTGACGCAAACATCAATCCGGTACTTGGGTCCGCAACAGGCGGATGCGGAATGATGTTGCCTCCACCAATGCAGCCAACATTGTTGTAGTAGTCATTCTCGTGATTCTCTGGAAGTGCTGGCACATAGAGTCCACCAACCCGGTAGTGTTCCAGGATCTCAAGGGCCCGTTGCCTGAGTTCTGGTGTGTAGTCAACGACGAATTCTTCCGTCAGACCATTAGTAACAATCGGGTCGACCGGCTCTGGTCGTGTGGGGAAGGGCTGCCTGGCCGCAGTGTAGTTCCCAGGTACCTGTGTCTGAAAGACGTCACGATCTTCAATAGGCCAGATTGGTTCGCCTGTTTCTCGATTGAACGCGAAAACGAGGCCTTGCTTGGTGTTTTGGATGAGTGCCGGAATCTGCTGCCCATCAACCGTCAAGTCCATCAGCATCGGTGGGGTTGGGAGGTCATAGTTCCACTGGTCACTCCGATGAATTTGGTAGTGCCAGCGTCGTTCTCCGGTCTGAACATCCAAGGCGAGGATGCAGCCTCCAAATAAATTGTCGCCTGGTCGATGCCCCGCGTAACTCTGGACGGTGGACGCGTTGGTTACGATGTACACGAGGCCTAGCTCGGGGTCAGCCGATGCCGGTGCCCATGAAGACATGTCCCCTGACCATTGCCACGCGTCGTTGTGCCAGGTTTCGTGACCAACCTCGCCAGGTCTCGGGATGACATGAAATTTCCACAGAAAATTCCCGGTGGCCGCGTCAAAGCCCATAATGTCGCCCGGTACGTTTTCAATACGAGTTTGTCCGTAGCTCGGTTGATGGCCGACGAGAACCACAACGACACCGTTGACGACGATGGGTGGAGCTGAACTTGTGACCATGCCGAGTTCCCTCGGGATCCCATAATTCGGATCGTATGACGGACCACGGTCGACCCAACGCCCCCAGTCAGAGACAAGAGGTGGAATGAGGTCGTTGACACCCGTGTCACCAAATCCATCT
>CAUZRA010000077.1:0-6373 GCA_963582035.1 Vicinamibacteria bacterium
AAAGCAGCTCGTTTTGCAACCGACCCAGACGACGTGGAAGTTAAGTGCGCAGTTAACTTCTGAGAGAGCCTCGGTTTTGGTTGATTGGACCACGACCACGGTAGACTGTGGCGATGGTGTCCAGACACGTGAGAGATGCACGCCGGATAGTCGATATGTTTTTGGCGTTAGTGTCGGGGGTCATCGTTTTCGTTTGTTGTAATTCGGTTGTAAGGGCGGAAGGGCCATTACCGCTTGGCGTCATGACGTTCAATATTCGGACGTCCAACATTGACGATGGTGTTAATGGGTGGGTTCACCGCAAGGCCTTGATGGTAGACACGATTGCCAGGCATGCGCCACATGTACTGGGCCTTCAGGAGGCGCTTGCCGATCAAATCGAGTACTTATCGGAAGCGCTTCCCGAATACCGATGGCTCGGAGTAGACCGTGGTCTTAACGGTGGCACTGGTCTTAGTGAATACACGCCGATCTTCTATCGACATGCAGAACTCGTCCCGATAGAGTCCGGAAATTTTTGGCTCTCATCAACTCCTGAGGGACCGAGAGGATCAGGTTGGCGGCGTAATGTATCGCGTATTGTGACGTGGGCCCAATTCCACCATGTTGAGACGGGACTTCGCTTCTATGTGTTTAATACGCATTTGACGCTCAGGCGCGGGCCACGGCAACTGGAATCTGTGCGGATGATTACGTCTCGGCTGGCGACTCTTCCGGCTGACAGTGCCATTGTAGTCACTGGGGATTTCAATGCCGTTGCTGAGATGAGCGATACGTGGGAAGCTGCCACGGCCGATAGGTTAAGAGATGCATGGGTTGTTGCGATGGAACGTAATGGCCCACCGCGTACATCCGGAGAATTCGGGCCACCCGAAGACGCGCCCGATGGACGGATCGATTGGATCCTTGTGGGTGGTCCGGTCGCAGTTCGGTCCGTCGAGACGGTGGTTGCCAATGACCAAGGTCAATACCCGTCTGACCACTATCCAGTCGTTGCACAGATTGAGGTTCAAGAGCAATAAGCTTGTTTGGATTAGGCTTACTGGACGACAAGGGACGCCTGCAGGTGAGACGAAAGAGACAATCTGTGCGCTGCACTTCAACGACACGGCGCCGTTCTCCTCAAAGTTGGGCTCGGTACGTTACGAATTTTGTTCTTCCGGTCTTAGTATTGGGTGCTGCGGCCTGGATTTTCTTGCCGTCTTGGTCGGAGGTCGCCTCTGGTTTTCAGTCAGGGGGACAAGTTCGAGAGCTCCGGGTTGAGGTACATCGACGATTTCCGCACGATAGAACGGCATACACCCAAGGATTGATATTGTTTGAGGGCAAGCTGTTAGAGAGTACTGGTCGCTATGGACAGTCGGATGTGAGACGGCTTGACCCTTTGACAGGAAATGTTGAACAACGTGTCGGGATTTCGCCTGCATTTTTCGGTGAAGGAATTGCTCGAGTCGAAGACCGTCTGGTCATGTTGACCTACAAAGCTCAGCGCGCATTTGCTCTGGGTATCGAAGAGTTTGATCAGTTGGAGACTTTCCGGTATCGGGGCGAAGGATGGGGGCTCTGCAATGATGGTCGTCGACTCATCATGAGTAATGGGTCAAGCCGTCTTACCTTTCGTGACCTTCAGTCATTTGAAGAGATTGGTGGGGTTGACGTAACGCTGCGTGGTGTGCCCCAGATGCAACTCAACGAATTGGAATGTGTCGACGGCACGGTATATGCGAATGTATATCAGCGAGACATTATTCTTCGCATCGACCTGGCAAGGGGTTACGTCACCGAATATATTGACGCGTCCGGGCTGCTCACACCAGAAGAGTCACGCGGTGTCGATGCACTTAACGGCATTGCGTATGACCCAGATCGTGACCGATTTTACATCACAGGTAAATTGTGGCCAACGATGTTCGAAGTAACATTCGAAGAGTGAATGGGACCGGTCAAATGACCATGAACGGTATGGCTACCGCGGCGGTCGGCACAGTTGCATTGCTCACATTTTTCGAAAATATAATAACTCTGGTCTAGACCGTTCCCGGCAGATCGGACTGTTTTGAGTGACGAGCCGTCCTCCGATAGTTTCTGCCAATTTTCTGCCAGCGCGATGTGACCGTTCGTGCCGATGTTGGGTGCGCCGAACTCTTTAATTTGAGTCCAGGCACACTCTCTTTTGTCATCCGCGAACACGGGTCTTGAGGCGGACGTTACTGCCAACGCGACCATAGAGGCGATAACGGCAAGAAAGAATGAGTATTCATAGTGAGTGCTCCTTCGAACGCAGTGCCTTCGCCCACAAACGCATTGCGTTTGTGGGCGCGTTAAGTTGTTGTCATTGAGATCCCGGGGATCCGCTATTAACGTCTTGGGACGGCAGTGCGTCCGCCACTGTCGTCACCGCCACCACCACCACCGCGTGAGTAGCCCCCCGAGGAGACACCGCCGCCGCCACCACCGCGGGACCGCGGTGCCGATGAACCGGTCGACCCCGGGCTCATTCCACGGCCTGAGACCGCCCCGCCACTGTTGCGATTAATCGCCCGCGGTGCGACGCGGGTGTAGCCTCGATCCTCGATGATACGAGGGTTCGTCTGTGAACCACCGCCATCGTCGCGAATCGAGATAAAAGGATTTCCGTAATCGGGGTAGAAGTACGGGCTGTAGCCCGAGAGCCAGCCACCATACCCCAACGGGGTAACGTAATACGGATAGAGGCCGTGGTACCAGATAGGATCATATGAAGAGTAGGAGCCAAACCGGCGAAAACCTCCGTACCCACCGTCACTGCTACGGCGTTCGACGACAAACCTTTCCGGGTAGGCCAGCGCGACGAGTAAATCGATAACGCTACCATCGATACCTGCATTATCCAGTTCGATTAGTGTCTGAGCGTTGAGGTCGAGACGTGGTTCAGTTTCCGTGAGCATTGCCTCGACGACCTGTGTGTCTGCAAGCAGTAACGCTTCTCGCACGTTCGACAGGTTGAGCGAAGCTGTACTGACTTGGCGTAGTTCACGGATCGTACGCGGATTAACCTGCGACGCCTGTGCGCTGTTCAGTAATTCTTGCCGTTCAGTGGCTGTGATTGGATCGTCCTGTCGTTCAAGCAATAAAAGTCGCTCGGTTTCATCAATCGGTGTGTAGCGACGTATCTCAAGATGTTCTCGGTCTCCCACTTCGACCAGTTGTATATCGATCCAGTTGGAGTTCGTTGAGAAAAAACTGACGCCACTCGTACGTCGCAGAGTAGGTGCTTCACACCGCAGTTCAGCACGCGTGAAGAGACGATGACCGTCAGATGACCACGCACGCTGTTCCCAGCCTTGGCAGTCACCATCTGTGACGTCGCGTTGTGTGCCGTCAGCGATGAGGGTTCGTTGCGCTAATGTCTGACCGGTTGCGCTAGCAGACAACAGGACTCCGACATTGTCGGCCGTCGGGCTCACGCAGACCATCGTGCGTTCGGGGAATTCATCGGCCCGGCCCGCAGCGCGTTCGACTTGTTCTTCCCAGAGTCGCCAGCAACCGACCCATGGCAACCACCGCGAATCGTAGTCGGTTGGACTGGACAGAAGGGTGCCTGCTTGACGTGGAGTCGCAGCGGTTACACTGACCGCGAGTATGGTGCTAAGTGACAAAATGGCTATCGCCAGCAAGCGTGCACTTATTGTTCTGTGTGGCATGGTCCTATCCTCCGTCACTTCACGTATCAGAACACGAATCGAATTCCGACGCCAATGCGTAATCCTGAAAGATCGATCGGGTTGAACTTAGAGAAATCACGATTTAGTTCCGCGTCAGCCCAGATTTTTCGGACTTCCCCGGTAACCGATACCTTTGGTGTGATGCGGACATGCACACCACCAAACGCATGTCCACTCGGTGTCCAGCCGTCTGATTTGTAGACCGCCCGAAAGATGGCCATATCCCTAAAATCTACGAAATCTCCGGATTGTTGGAATCGATACCAAAGAAAACCACCACCACCACCAACGTAGGGTACAAATCGGCTTGGCACGTAAGAGTATTGTCCGATCGTCCGTCCACGTGAGGTAAGCGCAAATTCGAGGCTTGCAAAAAGATCAATCTGCCGCAAAGAAGTGTCCTGCTCAATCGGCAGGTCGTCCATGTCAGTAAAGTTGCGAGATTCGGACCGAGCAAACGCACTCGTAAAGTCGCCGCCTGTTCGCAGGTCTATCCGAGGGGTTAACGCTCCACCAAATTCAAGCACGATGCCGGGTCCGTTGAAATCAGATTTTTCAAGGGTTAATTCACGAGTGGAAAAGTCGTACAAGTCACTTTGAGCCCGCTGTTGGTTTTGTTGACCGCGAAGCATGATGAAACCGCTCGGTCGATCGAACAAAAAATCGGGGCGCTGCTGGGCTGATGCCGAAGGAACGAGCAGTAAGCACACGATAAGTGCGCTTACTGCCGTGGCCAAATCTTTCTGGTCAGCAGGTATTCGCTTCGCCAACATACATCTCACAATGCATATATCGTACCAGTTGTATCCGGCCTAAAATCTAGAGTTTCTGAACCCCTTTGGTGTCAACCGATCAGGACAGTGTCTTGTTGAAGAGACTTTTCCTGCGGTTTCATTTACATTGACGCAACTGGCTGGTTACGCCCTGTGCTATGCTGCGGCTAAAGTCAGGGAAAAGCGGCCTTCCTACTACCTTGGCCCCGACCACCTCGGGCCGGATTCCCCTGGACAAGGAACAACAAGTGCGGCCGTTAAACGGAACGAGAGCGATTTTGTTGGTGTTGGCTATTGCCGGCATTGCATTTCTCGTCCGTACGGATTTTGTTGACACCACGAATTCACCCACGGTTAAAAGAAGTAGTAGCGATTTTGTTGATTCAGGCGTTCTGAGAGAGCAAGTGCAGCAGGGATTTGACCCCCGACAACTGCTCGATCAGGAACGTGGCACGGTCAAGAGTCCGGCTGGTTCACACGAGTTCTACTTCACCCGGGCGATTTACAACAGTGGTTGGGGATATGGTCGCTGGGCGATCGATTATCCAAAAGCTGACCGGCAGTTCATGGCTGTTGTAAATCGGTTGATTGATGTCGACGGGTCACCAATGGAGAACGCTATACGGTTGGACGACCCAGAAATTCGGAAGTTTCCATTTCTGTATGCATTGGAGGTGGGGGATATTGCGTTAAGTCCCGCCGAGATCGAAGGGTTACGAAATTATTTGTTAGCTGGGGGGTTTCTGGTCATCGATGATTTTTGGGGTTCTTGGCAGTGGGCGAACTTTGAGCAGCAGATACGACTAGTGTTTCCAGAACACCCGATTATTGATGTGCCCCTTGACCATCCCATTTTCAATACGGTCTATCGCATCGATGAAGTATTGCAAGTGCCAGCGTACGGCAACTACTGGGGTGGCCGGACGTGGGAGCAGGATGGATATACCGCACATGTGCGGGGTATTTTTGATGAGAAGGGCCGACTGATGGTCCTTATAAATTGGAATACAGATTTGGGTGACGCGTGGGAGTGGGCGGAGCGACCGGAATACCCATTAAAATACTCGACCTTTGCTGTCCAATTGGGCGTCAATTTTATTGTCTACGCGATGAGCCACTGAGGCTTATCGGCGTCTAATCGAAAACCATGTTCGAATCGCTATTTGAGTTTTTGTTCAAGTACCGGCCATTGATGTTTGAGCAGGGCGACTTTACATTTCGAGCGTCATGGGCCGGAGGGCTTGCGCTTCTGGCGGTAGTCGCTGCCGCCGCGGCGACTTGGCGGTCGTATACACAAGTGCGTGGCAACAGTCAGCCGCTTGACCGAACTGTTTTGACTGTGGTTCGTCTCATTTCGCTTGCCTTACTGGCGTTTTGTTTGATGCGGCCGATTCTTGTGTTGTCATCGGTCGTACCACAGCAGAACTTTCTCGGTGTGCTGATCGATGATTCACGCAGCATGCAAATCGCCGATCGTGACGAAACAGCTCGATTGCAATTTATCGAGGACCAATTTTCGACTCCGGAAGGTGATCTGCGTTCTGCGCTCAACGAGCGGTTTTCTCTCCGATTCTTTGGGTTTTCGACTGAAACCGATCGACTTGATGTTGTCAATGAACTCGGTTACAACGGCACACGTACACATTTAGGCCAGGCTCTTGGTCGTGCTCACGATGAACTGTCTGGTGTGCCACTGTCCGGCCTCGTCGTCATCACTGACGGTGCAGATAATGCTGAGGACGGACTAGGTGAGTCGTTATTGCCGATTCAAGCTGCCGGGGTACCTGTCTTTACTGTCGGTCTAGGCCGCGAAGAGTTTGAACGCGATATTCAGCTTGGTCGGGTTGAAACACCTCGCCGCGTACTGAAGGGTGCGTCTCTCGTGACCGATCTGGT
>CAUZRA010000078.1:0-6362 GCA_963582035.1 Vicinamibacteria bacterium
TATCGCCTTACCACCGGTCAATTCTGCAAGTGACCGGAGGCTGTTTTGCGTCGTAAATTGGTAATCATTCCAATATTCCATCCCACCAATATAGTCCGGATCAGGCCCCGCTATAAGCCCTCTCGGATCAACCGTATAAAACGACACATTCGCTCGGTTCGCTGTTTTGGTAAGCTCTGAAATTTCCATGGCTAATTCAAAGTCAGCAAACACCGCACCTTGTCTAGAAATCTGCTCGAACGGATCCATCATTGGATCCTCTATTCCTTCGTACATTGACGACACTTCTTCCCGAGCACCACCAAAACCGTACATAGGACCAGATCGTCGCATATCGTTATATAGCACTCCCTGACCAAATATCCGCTCATGTTCAAAGGGGTTGAAGTCATATCCACCGCTAAAATAGATAAACGATTTCCTTCGGTTCGGTATCCCTTCCAACGCTTTAATAATTTCTGCCGCAGCCTTAAAGGCTGTATGGGCACGCCAATTCAGCTCAGCCGGCCCACGAGAGCCTGGTGCGACAGTTTGGATGAGTTCGTTCGGACTAAACCCATCACCAGTGATCAAGTCGGTCGTTTGGGCGAGTCGACTACGGTCATACGTCATATCAACCCTAATCGACGATGGCCCCGTAGACACGATGGCGAACAAGTCTCCTTCATGAATCAGATTGTCAGCCACTTGCGAGAAGACCTCTCGCATTCGAGGGGTATCTCGAGTCACGATATGCAAGTCATCAACAAACAATACAAAAATACGACCAGCGGTATCATTTCGCGCACGCGTCGGTGGCAGAACGATGCCCTCTTGGGCAGGCGGGGGTGGTAACAGCTGATTAAATACTCGACCACCATGTATTAAAACCAGCGATTCCACATCTTGCGGAACATCATCTTCAAAGACCTGAAAGTCGTCCACCGTCAGATCTGGGAGAAACACACCGTTTCCATCACGCACGATCACGTCTGTGGTCACCAAGGTGATACCAGAACGGAAGACCGTTGGTTGATCTACAGAAGCTGTCTGCTGGCTAGAAGCTTCCTGTGATTGAGCAGAAAAATAACCACCCACAGCAAGGACCAGCGCTAGCGTTAAAACTGAGCGACACTGTAACGCTCTAAGCATCTTCGCCTCCATATGCTCGCATTATAGCCCTCTTCAGCACGAACCCGTAACGAATAACTCTATGAAATATAGCTTAAACCCTTACGCATTGCTCAAAAGCCCCTGAATAGCTGCCACTTCTGAATCAAATTTCTCAATACGAAGAATCACTTCTTCTCCGGCAAGCCAACTATCTGGGTTCAAAGACTGAACACGACTTACTAATTCATTTCTCGAAGATTCGGTTAACTGAGCACTCTGAAGTTGCTGGTCAAGCTCTTTATACACAGACCGCCATTTAACGAGCATTTCATCTCCAAGTAACGCTGATACCGGATGTTCCAGTGGTTGCGTAGAGGACGTGCTTATAGCTGATTCAAGCGATGACGCCCCCCCCGACGGCCCAAGCACGACCTGTGAAACCGAGCCAGAAGTCGTTTTCGCCGCCACCTCTACCGCAGGAACCCTTTCTGTAGAAACCCTAGGAGAAGCTTTTACAGGCGCTGGTCCTGACCGTCGATTGCCCTTTTGCATACGCTCTGGCATTGCCACCGAACGCGGTGGTGGCTTAGGTCTTTCTCGACGCATTTTTGACCAATCGAAATCAAGACCTGGATGACTAGCTTCAATCGCTTTCGTTGCCTCTTCATCGAGAGCATCACGTCCAACAACAACATGTGGTGGCGTTCGAAACCAATACAAAATACGTGGTCGTCCACCTGCACGCGAACCGTGCAGGACATACGTGTGCTCGTAACCGCGTTTGTCTCTCGAATATCTGAGATACGGCATCTAATCTTATTTACAGAAGGAATATAACTTGGCTAGTCTCACAGATTAGAAACGCTTGTCCGGTAAACCGTAACAGTGCCAAGCTCAACTAGATCACTTGTTACAAGTTCACTCCAAAACATCCAAGGGTTTCAGACGGAGACGAATTTATTTCTTGGCTCGCCTACCTGATCCATGCTTTGTCTTTTTTCTAATATTTTTCTTCTTAGTTACTTTCTTCTTCTTAGCCGCCTTCTTTACGACCTTCTTCTTAGCCACCTTCTTCTTTATAGGAGTCTTCTTAGTGGCAGTTTTCTTAGCTGGACCGTTAGCTTTCAGAGCCGGCTTCTTGGCTTTTGATTCGGCCGCTAACTTCTTCGCCTGAGCACCCCGTTGAGCAGACGGTGACCGGTACACCATCGAAAAGCGAAAATTTTCGCCTACAAAAAAATAAGTCCATATCTCTGAAACATTAATGTGCTTTGCTTGACAGATTCGTTGTGCAATATCTGACATCCCTGCCGGTACATAGAGACAAAAAGCACCGCGAGCTTTCGCGAATCTAGCCCATTGCGCCATGGCCTCAAGGTCATTAACCGATTCTGATGTTTCGACTTCGACGACCGCGTGAAGTCGTCTCACGCCTTCTGTATTTGTGAGCACCAGGTCAGGGTTTACATTTACCCCGGCAACTCGAATCGTGGTTTCCTGTAATGAGCCAACATTAACGCCGACAGAGTATTTACGCCGAAACCGTGACTGAAGTTGGCGTATCACTCGGTCATGGTTGACCTGCTCTCTAAATGGACGAACCAGAATGGGACTCACTTAACCTCCGAAATCGCAAACCTACTCTTGGCGGCGCCGAATCCTAGCATGGTTTTATAGTCACCGAAAAAAGTTCAGTACTCAGACATCGTAAAAACGAAGGTCTCTTGCCACACTCTCAGGCCGAAATAAACATTCTAAGAGCTTTGACGTCCCCTCCTGATATGCCATAAACCATTTAAATACCGATATTTATTGTAAAACAGATCCAGTTGATCCCCAACATGGGAAAAATTTTTATCTACAAAAGACTTTTTCTCGGCTCAGGCTCAACCGAGATAACACCAGCCACCATCCTTGAGGTTTCACCGACCCGTAAATTACTCTACTTGCTTTGAGAACCCTGACCGCTGACACACCCAAATCTATCGAGAGTTTGGCCAAATAATAAGGATCTTTCTGCAGCGTAAACACAAACCAGTCGTTAAGCCACCATCGTCCTCTGTAGTACCATTCCCAAGTGAACGACCGTTTCTTACGTGCCTGCAGACGCGAACCAGTAGACGCCACACCGGTTTGGTTTATGCGGCAAGCCGGACGCTACATGGCCGAATATAGGGCTATCCGGAAACAGCACACGCTACTTGAGATCTGCCAACAACCGGAACTCGCTACCGAGGTCACGCTCCAACCTGTCGATCGTCTGGAGGTTGATGCGGCGATTCTATTCTCGGACCTTTTACTACCCCTTGCCCCAATGGGAATTCCATTCGATTTCATCAAAGGCGAAGGGCCGGTGATCCATAAACCGATACGGAACAGGGCTAGTATCCAGGCGCTTCGTACATTTGAGTCGAGGGAATCATTAGCGCACGTTCTGGATACCATCAAGATTCTCGGTCAGGAATTGAAAGATCGCGTTCCATTAATTGGTTTCGCAGGGGCACCTTTCACGCTGGCTAGCTATGCGATCGAAGGCGGGCCATCAAAAAACTATGAAAAAACAAAGGCACTGATGTACACCGACCCGTCGGCGTGGCATCAACTCGCCGATTTTCTGGCACAAAGCATTAGCGATTACCTTGTCGCCCAAATCGAGGCCGGTGTGCAAGCAGTTCAGTTATTTGATTCTTGGATTGGAGCACTCAGCCCTTCTGACTATAAAGAATTTGCGTTGCCATATTCTCAGCACATTCTTCAAACAGTCGCTGACGCTGGCGTGCCTGCGTTGCACTTCGGAACAGGCACTGCCACGCTGCTAGGTGTGATGGCTCAGGCCGGAGGAGACGTTCTCGGAGTTGACTGGCGTATCCCATTGGATGAGGCCTGGACGCGGATCGGACCCAATCATGCGATCCAAGGCAACTTAGACCCCACTTTACTTCTCGGTCCCATCGAACGCATGCAGGCTGGAGCTAAGGATGTTCTAGACCGTGCAGCTAGACGCCCCGGACACATCTTCAACCTTGGCCATGGGATTCTACCGAGCACACCAGTGGAGCACGTGCAGGAACTCTCGCACTTCGTTCACCAGTACCGATAACTTTCATGAATAGCGCCTCTGTCGCGGTTATTGGTGGCGGCATCAGTGGCTTAACCGCCGCGTATCAGCTTCACAAAGAAGGGACTTCATTCGTCTTAATCGAGAAATCAGATCGCCTGGGTGGACTGATTTTTACAGAGCAGGTTGCCGACTTCACTATTGATGCAGGCCCGGACTCCTTGCTCATCCAAAAACCCGCAGCCGTCGAACTTTGCGTCGAACTAGGCCTTCACAATCAACTGGTACCAACGCTACAACCTCGTACCGCATACATAGTCAGAAACGGAAAACTTTATCCTATTCCGAAAGGGTCCGTCTTCGGCATACCGACAAACCTTGAAGCACTCTTAGCAAGCCATTACCTCTCCCCACAAGCAAAAATTAGAATGGCACAAGATTTGGTCTTGCCACCAAAGACTGACGAATCTGACGAATCAGTCGCCAGTTTTTTTCGTCGCCGATTTGGCAAGGAAACTGTGGACTATCTTGCCTCGCCTTTGCTCGCGGGTATTCATGCAGGAAACGTAGAGCAATTGTCCATGCATGCGTTATTCCCACGACTCGTCGAAGCCGAAAGACAGCAGGGCAGTGTAATTCGTGCCTTTCGAAACAGACCGACCGGCCTTACCTCTACTACATCAACAGACGGATTGTTTCGTTCGCTCACTGGAGGACTTCAAACCTTAACCACCTCGCTTACCCAGTCGTTACCCAACTCGGCAGTCAAATCCGGCGTGGAAGCAACAAGCATCTCTGGCTCTGGGCCTTTTAGCGTCACACTCTCAAGCGGTGAAAACTTATCCTTCGATAAAGTAATTTGCGCAACACCCGCGTATGCAACGTCAACCATTGTGCAATCGCTGGCGCCCGAACTATCGGACCTAATATCCTCCATTCCCTATACATCGATTGCGACAGTAGCTATCGCATACCCTCGCTCTTCAATTGACGATTTACTGAATGGTACCGGCTTCGTTGTACCAGAAATAGAACCTAACCTTAGTATTGCCGCCTGTACGTGGATTTCATCAAAATGGCCTGGGCGTTCACCAGAAAGTCATGTACTCCTGAGAGGTTTCATCGGAGGTTCTCGCGCCCCACAGACACTTAATCAGTCCGACCAGGCGCTCATCACGACTGTCCAACAGGACCTTCGATCCCTACTAGGCATCCGAGTTCCCGCCTCTCTTGCGCGAGTCTATCGATGGCCTCGAGCAAACCCCCAGCCGCATGTTGGCCATCTTGAGCTCGTAGCTCAAATTGACCGCCATCTCAGCACCTATCCGGGACTACAAATCATTGGAGCCGCACTTCGTGGGGTCGGCATTCCTGACTGCATCGCGGCTGGACGTGCCGCAGGCCATGCTGCGGCCCAGTGACATCTGACGATTGCCTTCGTTACAAAAGTGAGTACGGATATAACTCTCAGGCCAGGTAATTGGCATCGACTCGCCTATCGCTACACGTCACTCATTCTCTTGCGTGCTATAGTATTTTTCACCTAGCGGAGGAACAAGTAACCATGAACTATCGACTTCTTCAGACACTAACGTTTGCCTTCGTGTCAATCACATTTATTGCATGTGGTGGCAGCGGCGAATCCAGCGATGACATGGACCACAGTGCCATGGCTGATATGGACCATGGCGAGGACGCAGTCGAAGACACCGGTTCATCATCAGAAATGGCAATGGAAATGCTTGGCGGCGGACATGCCACGCTGGTGCATGAGGGGGCCGGTGGAAGCCCACACGTTAACGTTCATTGGGCCGTCAATGATGCCAACATTACACTCAACTATGGCAGACCATACCTAAAAGACCGAGTCGTCGGTGAAAGCGTCCCTCCAATGTCAGACGCCGTATGGCGATTAGGAGCTGACGAAGCGACCACACTAACGACTGACAGAGATATCATGATCGGCGATTCTCATATTCCGGCCGGTGAGTACACTCTCTGGACCGCACATATGAACGATGAATTCCATCTCATCGTTAATAGTGAAACCGGGCAATGGGGCACGGCCTATAACGCCGACCACGACTTTGCTCACATTGCAATGGATGTTGGCGAACTGAATAGCCCGGCAGACCAGTTAGTCATCTCACTCGCCGACGGACAATTCGGCTTTGACTGGGGATCGCTGACTGCCAGCGTCTCGTTGATGGTG
>CAUZRA010000079.1:0-6361 GCA_963582035.1 Vicinamibacteria bacterium
ATGGCACCCATAGCAGCCTTTATCCTTATGCGCCGGTAAACGATAGCACCACAAAAATTCAGGGCTAGAAGAACCAGTCAACGGCTCGACGTGCGGGCCGAAAACCGCGCAAATTATTGCACGCGTCACGAGGGGTGTCAAGGAACGTCGTTTCTGAGGATAAGTAGAAAATATACCAACAAACCCTGTATTTACAATGGCTTCTGAGGTTTAATGCCTTGACCAGGTCTCAGAGCCGCACCTATACTTTATTCAGCAGTTTCGGCTAGCCTCAAAGTCAAAAATTTAATGCAACAGTTACGTGCTGCGTTAGCCGTCCCCGCCATCGTGTCAATATTCTTGTTGGCCGCTGTCGGTCCCCAGGGACAATCTCGGGAACACCACATACTCGTTTCTGTGCTCGATCCTGATGCCGCTCCGGTAGGAGGACTCGAAATATCTGATTTTTTTATCGATGAGGACGGAAACTCACGCGAAATCCTTAGCGTCAGCCAGGCAGGCGCAGGACGACAAATTGCTCTGCTAGTCGACACTAGTCAAGCCGCAACCCGGTCTCTCGTAGAAATTAGGAACGGTTTAACAACGTTCGTCGAACAAATGTCCGCAGGTAACCAAATCTCCATAATTACCTTCGGTGGCCCACCACGCATTCAGGTCGCATCAACCCGTGAAACCAGTCGTCTCACCGACGGAATCGGTAATTTGTTCGCATTACCTGACCAGGCCGCCTATATGCTTGATGCGCTAGATCAGACTGCTGAAGGTTTCTCCAGCCAAAATGCTTCTCGTCCGCTTATCGTGGTTCTTACCACAGAGGGAATCGACTACAGCTATACCAGTGCTCGTCGAGTAATTGACACGATCGAGGAAAGCGGTGCAGCCATCTACACGCTGTCACTTCGGGTTGGTCGAAATGCCTTCTCCGCGACTCCAAACATCTCCACACTGGAGTTACGAAACCAAGACTTCGAGCGGGACCTCGTACTTGAAAGAGGCCCTCGCAATAGCGGCGGCCGACATCGTGATCTCTTGACCAGTCTCGCCATTAATAACGCAATGCAAGGCATCGTCAGTGAGCTGCTCAACCAATATCTTGTTGTGTACTCACGCCCCGATACGCTCATTCCTCCGGAGACAATTACCGTACGTATGAACAGGCAGGAACTGACCGCTCGTGGAACACCACTGAGGTTGGAATAGGTGCGGCGTTATCTCGTCCTATTATCGGCATTGGTCATCATCTGTGATGGAACTCTTTCTGCACAACAGCCGCAAGATCAACCGACACCAGCGTTTCGCGCAGGTGTTGATGTTGTCTCATTGAACGTTACTGTTAGTGACCTCGACGGGCGATTCGTTACCAATTTGGACCAAACCAATTTTCAAGTCTATGAAGACGGCGTCCAGCAGAACGTTACTTTCTTTACAAAAACACAGCTTCCAATCGCTTTAGCGATGCTTATAGACACTAGTGCCAGTATGGATGAAAACATGGCCATTGCTCAGGAGGCTGCTATTGGCTTTTCTCAGCGGTTACGTCCGGAAGACCTTGCAGAAATTGTCGATTTCGACAGTCGGGTGAATATCCTGCAGACTTTTACGAATGATGCTGTAGAACTTGAACAGGCTATCCAGCAGACATCCGCTGGTGGGTCAACGTCGCTTTACAACGCCATCTACATCTCTCTGCGCGAACTATCAAAAGCACCACTTCAGCGCGCAGACGTAAGGCGAGAAGCCATTATCGTGCTCTCCGATGGGGAAGATACGTCAAGCCTCGTGACGTTTGATGAGGTACTAGAGCAGGCGAAGCGGTCAGAAACGGCAATCTACTCTATTGGCCTTCAATCTGATGACTCTCGTTCTCGTGTCGGATTCCGTGAAGCCGATTTCGTGCTGCGCCAACTCGCACAAGAAACTGGCGGGCGTGCATTTTTCCCGAATGAAGCTGATGAACTGCCAAAAATTTATCAAGAAATATCAGACGAGTTATCAAGTCAGTACTCTGTCGGCTACATTTCTGGAAATCCCCTTCGGAACGGACAATGGCGACGCATCGTCGTCCGCGTAGACCGTGAATCGATCGAGGCACGCGCGAAACAAGGCTATTACGCATCAAAAAACTAGAAGTTATTTTTGATCTATTTGTAGGAAACGAGCATTTATTTATGAACGCAATTCCTCTGGCGCTTTATTTTGTTTCTGGCGCTGCATATGCGGTGCATTTTGGCGCTCGAAGCCCAATGTCTGGGCGAATCGCAACCGTGAGCCTTGTCTTCGGAGCACTGGTGCATACATTCGTCATCGGCATGCAAACGATGCAGGTCGGACACATTCCACTAGTAGGTACTACCGGGGCCATATCTGCATTTGTATGGCTGCTCGCCCTCGCTTATCTGTACACAGAAATGACGACCGACGAACGGGCGATGGGTATATTTATCGTTCCGCTTATGGTCATCTTGCAACTAATCCCTGCCATCACCAATCAGGTTGCAACGCGGCCTCCAGTATTGGAAAGCCGATGGTTTGAACTTCATGTGTCGTCACTGCTCGTTGCCTACGCTAGTTTTGCTCTGGCTTGCGTAATCAGCATTACTTACGTTCTTTTATTTAAAGAACTCAAAGGGAAGAATCTTGGCGTTTTTTACGCTCGTCTGCCGTCACTTCAAGTCCTAGACGTAATGAACAACCGCGCAGTCACGTTCGGCTGGATCTTTCTAACCGTGGGACTTGCTGTTGGTGCTCTTTGGCTACTTGAGGTCAGACCAAATGCCGCTGATCCTCGTGTTCGAGCCATGTCAATATTGGATCCTAAAATCTTTATCGTTGTTCTATGTTGGCTCGTCTATACGTTTTCGCTCTACGCGCGCCGCACCGTTGGGTGGAGCGGACAACGTGCCGCATGGGTATCCGCCATTGGTTTTGGCATCCTGCTGCTTAACTTCGTGCCTATTGGCTATTTTGTGACTCGGAGTCACAACTTTTATTAATGCAGCTATTTTTACTTGGGGCGAGCCATCACAACGCTCCAGTTGACCTCCGTGAACGGGTCGACTTCTCTCGGCGCGGTATCCCTGAAGCTCTCGAGCGACTAGAAAGCCTTGAGGGAATCTCCGAGTGCGTCGTATTGTCCACCTGTAACCGGTCCGAAATCTACACGGCCTGTGGTGCACCAGATGCCGCACAGGAAGCACTGGCAGCGTTCATGAGTTCGTTCCACGATATCCCAGAACCCGAGCTAGCTCCCTACCTATACAAACGCACCAGTCAAGACGTGGCTCGTCACCTCTTTCGAGTGGTCTCTGGGCTTGATTCGAGGGTCATCGGAGAACCCCAAATAGCTGGACAGGTCAAAGAGGCCTTCCAAATAGCATCGGAACGTGGCTTTACCAGAGCCTCACTCAATCGTCTATTTCACTGCTCGTTCGGAGTCGGAAAACGCGTACGAACTGAAACCGGTCTTGGAGAAGGCGCTGTTTCGGTTAGCTACGCCGCGATATCACTCGCTCGAAAGATCTTTGGCGACCTCGGACAACTCAAAGCCTTGATAGTCGGTGCTGGCGAAATGGCCGAACTGACGACAACCCACCTTCAGTCTCAATCAGTAGGCCAAATCAGCGTAGCAAATCGAACGCCAGCACGGGCCGCAACCCTTGCTGCGAAAGTTAATGGAACGGCCGTACCCTGGGAAACCGTTACTGACGAACTTGAATCCGCCGATATAGTCGTTACGGCAACGGGCTCATCGAAACGCTTATTGACGCGCGAACACGTACTGAAGGCAATGAAACAGCGCCGAAATCGGCCACTTTTCATAATTGACATGGGAGTGCCTCGAGACGTCGAACCGACAGCTGGTGAAGTCGAGCAAGTCTTTCTTTACAACATTGACGATTTGCAGACCATCGTTCGCGACAATCTTGGGCGACGACAATCACAAATCGACCGGGCTGAATTAATGGTCCATGAAGAAGTCGATGGGTTTATGACATGGCTACGATCGAGAGGTGCCATTCCAACTGTTCTGGCATTGCGACAGCGATTTGAACAGACACGCCAAAGTGAACTTAAACGCCTTGCCCCAAAACTCTCAGGGCTGTCACCTGATGCTAAATCTCGCGTGGAAGAAATCACTCGCCTGCTTGTCGAGAAACTTTTGTTAACCCCAACAGAACAGCTAAAAGCTGCGAGTGACGAACAAGAAATTGCCGCGGATACCGACACGCTGGCCCGCCTCTTCAAACTAACCGACCAAACACCAGCAGACGCACGGCACAAGAGCAACAATGACTCTCCCAAGACCACAAACATCACGCCGCCGTCTCCTGCGGTGAAGCAACGGTGACAAACCTTCGGATAGGCACTCGCGGAAGCCCGCTCGCCTTGTGGCAAGCAAAACATGTGGCGGCTGCGATCGCCAAGAACGGTGGGCCGCCGACCAAGCTCATTACGATTCGAACAAGTGGCGACCGACTCTCCAACGCAAACCTGTCAAAAGTTGGCGGGAAAAGATTGTTCGTTAAGGAAATCGAGGAGGCGCTCGTTGAAGAACGTATCGACCTTGCGGTGCACAGCGCGAAAGATTTACCGTCGGAACGATTATCGGGACTCTCCATACGTGCGGCATTACCCCGAGAGGACCCTCGTGATGCCATTGTAGCCAGTCAATCGAATCAACTGGATGTATCTCAGATCACGGCAATCTCAATCCTCGGCAGTAGTGAGGACCATCTCCGAGTCGGCACGGGCAGTATTCGCCGAACTGCTCAACTGAAGCATGCTTTCCCTGGTATCAACATATCTTCTGTGCGCGGTAACGTTGGCACGCGTCTCCGCAAACTGGACGACGGTAATTTCGACCTGCTCATTCTCGCAACCGCAGGATTACTCAGACTCAATTTAGCGAATCGCATAACGGCCAGGATTCCATCCGACCTTTGTGTGCCTGCGCCAGGCCAAGGTATTGTCGTCGGCGAATACCGAAACAATGACGCAGAAACAGACGAACTACTTGCCTCTATCGCTGATCCAGAAACAACCGCAGCTCTTGCAGCTGAACGGGCACTCGTCACCGCACTCGGGGCAGATTGCCAAGTGCCACTCGGGGCAATGGCCACGCCTTCCGACGATCAGCTCATCGTACGAGGAGTAGTAGCCTCACCGGATGGGAAAACGCTAATTAATCAAGAAGCGCGTGGTAGTTTTTCGGATGCATCGAACGTGGGCCGTGAGGTAGCCTCGTTACTACTCAAACACGGTGCGGGATCGATACTTAGCGCCGCTCGTTCAATGGCCGAATGAACTTTGACACCAAGCCGCTGTCCGGCAAGTGCGTCGCCGTAACTAGACCCCGCGAGCAATCGGTTGAATTCGTCGACTTATTGAATGCCATGGGAGCAAAAACCATTGAAGTGCCGACCATTGAGTTCGCCCCACCGACTAACAGAACGGCACTCGACGACGCGTGCAATACCGCGAACACATTCGATTGGATTGTATTTACATCCACAAAAGGTGTGGAAGCTTTCATGGAGCGATTCATTGCGCTAGAAAATGATATTCAGTCTCTCAAACACATTCGATTTTGTGCCGTTGGTCCGGCGACAGCCGCAAAACTTACCGACTATCAACTATCCGTCAGTGCTGTGCCCAAGGAACATCGCGGTGAGGCCGTCGCGAAACTCCTTAACGATTACGTGCGCGGAACCCGCGTCTTGCTCCCACGTGCCGATTTAGCCGGCACGAACCTTCCAGACGCACTGCGCCTTGCGGGTGCTGATGTGCATGATGTTATTGCGTACCGCACCATTCCCGTTCAAAGTAAACGCCACGACGTTCATACAATGCTGATTGAAAAACAGATCGATGTCATAACTTTTACAAGTGCCTCGACCGTGCGAAACTTCGTAGCAATGGTAGGAGGGGGCTCAGTACCTGAACTATTAACACATACGCTCATTGCCGCAATCGGACCAGTCACTGCAGACGCCGCACGATCTCTCGGCATGACCGTAGCCATTGTGCCAAAAAAGTCCACAGTTTCTGCACTTGTCGAAGCAATCGCAGCCTACTTTAAGATAACGGACCCGAAGTGCAGATAGGTCTGTGTGTCTGGGCTAAACTCAGGACTAAGAAACTTAACGAACACCTATGACATCGAAGAATCAGACTGCAGCCGAAACTGCAGCCTCAAGTAACTTATTTCTCAGACGCCGTCCACGACGCTTGCGGCGTTCCCCCGCCATTCGGGATGTCGTTCGCGAAACGAAACTTTCACCCGAAGACTTGATCTATCCACTGTTTGCTTGCCCGGGCTCCGATGTCCGCCAAGAAGTTCCATCGATGCCTGGAGTGTTCC